>JAYRNS010000486.1:0-5381 GCA_041912075.1 Anaerolineae bacterium | reverse complement strand
TCATCCTGAAATGCCTCGATACCGGAGGGCACGGGGTAGAAGCCGATGTGGTGCGTAAAAGCCCCAAAATGCACCAGATTGCCTTGCAGTTCGAAGGTCGGCATCTGGTACTTGATAGTTTCTTGCGCCTCGGGTGCGGCCTGCCGGATCGTCGACCTCACCTGTTGCAGAATTTCCTGCACGTCAGGTGGAAAGCCCGCAATGTATTCGTCGATCGAATTGGGTAGCGTGTCACTGTTGTTCACAAATACTCCTGAAGGACCAGAAAGTCCGCCTAGCTGTGCCAGGTAACACAGCAACATCAGAATGCCAATCACAACGAGTGATCCACCGAGAAGCAGTGTGATGAGAAACGACAGCCAGGTGTACATCTGGCAAAGCCACGCAAGGATCACGATCGTCAAAACCAAACCACCTATGGTGAGCAGCGCCGCTACCACGGCACTAAAGAACGCCGTGAGCGAAACCCACACCTGAACGAGAAAGTCAAGGAATCGCAGCGGTTTGGTACACGGATCCTTTTTGGCATTTGGATCCGCCAGCCATTGCTCGAGTGCGTGAAGGGAATCCTCGAGTCCAGTGGCGCTGGCGACGCGCGCGGCAAGCTCACGCGGGCCACGCAGGTCATCGCCACCGAGTGGTAACACGCGCTCGAGCGCCTCGAACCAGGTTCCAAGCTGGCGAAATACGGCCGGCAGGTTGGCCATCACCTTGGGCAGGCCACCACTCAGGTCGGCGGATACGAACGGTGCCCATACGTCCGGCACCTGGGCAATTGCCGTGCCAAAGCCACGCATGACCGCTGCGCCCCGGCGCACGATCTCCTCCAACGTGAGCGGACCACCGGCCGGCGGCGCATGGATGGTAAAAGACTGGTCGGCAGCCGCGGCCTCCTGCTGCGTGCGCACTGCCACGGTGACACTGCCGGCCCGAAAATCGAGCGCCGGCATCTGGCCCTGGCCACGCGGCGTGGCGATCACGCGCGGCGCCGGCACCGCCACGACCAGACCGCCCGCATCCACGCGCCAGACGTAGGCGGGCACGCCGTCGAACGTGACCGTATTGCCTGAAGGCTCGGCCGCAAAACCCGTTCCGCGCATGTAAAGCAAGGTGCCCGGAAGTGCCGACTGCACCGCAGCACCCGCCCGTCCCTCCTGCCACCTGGCGAATCCCTGAATGGACGGCGCTGTGGGGGCAGGCGGAGGTGTCGTCCGGCGCGGCAAACCCGCGACCCCGGGCAGGCATCCAGGGCGATCCTGCACCGAAAGGAGCAAGCCGCGTAACGCATCGAGCGACTGTTGGACCTCGGGCGAAATCGGCAGCGTGCCGGGGTTATCGAAGAAGGCCAGCATGGCGCGCTTGACGGTGGCATCAATGTCAAGGCCATCAAGCACGGCGCGCGTTTCCGCCACCGGTGTTTGCTGGCGAATGGTGGCAAAGTCCGGGCTGTGGATCAGCGCGTCCGTGTATCCGAAAACCGCAGCCGGATGGAAATTACCGGCAGCGCCAAAGTAGTCGCGCATGAGACCGGCGTACGGTCCATTCTTGACCGCCGCCTTGAGCTGTTCGCGCGCCTCGTCGGGTGTAATCGATGCTGGTGCCATGGGGATCAAGCCGGACTATTACAGTTGAACATCCACTGAATGCCATACTGGTCGGTCAGACTGCCGTAATAGCCACCCCAGAACATGTCCTGCAAGGGCATCTCGATCGTCGCGCCGACCGCCAGCGCATTGAACAGCCGCTCGGTCTCGGCACGCGTATCCGGTTCGAGGTTGATGTAGAAATTGTTGCCGCGAACCACGGAAAAGCCCATGGACTCCGGCACGTCGGTGCCCATCAGGACATGTCCGCCGAGGATGGGCAGCTCGACGTGCATGATCAGGTTCTTGTCCGCCTCTGAAAGGGGCGGTCGACTGGGGTCAGCCGGGGCCTCGCCGAGACGATTGATCGGTCCACCAAACTCGCCACCAAACACCGAGCGGTAGAACGCAAAGGCCTGTTCGGTCGTGCCGGGGAAATTGAGATAGGTGCTGACTCTTGACATGGATCTGTTGTCCTTGGTTTGACATGGTATCGTTGGGAATGGCTGCCCAGCTGAATTGGAGCCGGTTTGGGGAAGGCCTGGTTTGTAATGGAGGCTACTATATGACCTATGTCCTGCTTTGTCAAATTGTTGCGCCGTTGGCTGCCTGCGGGCGCGGGCTGGTTGCCCGTCGATGCAGCCTATGTTATACTACCCAGGACATCGCGGCAGCGCCGCCGCGGTCGATTGTGCAATTCAAAGGAGAAATGTTGTTGTGAAAGCCCTTCTCGAAAAACTACACATCCAACCGGTCAACCCCGGCGCCTGCTACGGCCCCGGGGGCTGGCTCGATGACCCGGCCGGGCGCGAGTTGGTATCGTATAACCCCACCACCGGTGAGCCGATCGCTTCGGTCATCCAGGCCACCGCCGGCACCTATCAGACGGTCATGGACCGCGCGCAGCAGGCCTTTGCGACCTGGCGTTTGGAGCCGGCACCGCGCCGCGGCCAGCTCGTGCGCGACCTGGGCTATGCCCTGCGTGCATTCAAAGAACCCCTCGGCGAGCTGGTCGCCCTCGAAAACGGCAAAATCAAAGCCGAAGGCATGGGCGAAGTCCAGGAAATGATCGACATCTGTGACCTGGCCGTCGGTCAATCGCGCCAGCTCTTTGGTCTGACGATGCACTCGGAACGCCCCGGTCACCGCATGTACGAGCAGTGGCACCCCCTGGGCATCGTCGGCGTCATCACCGCCTTCAACTTCCCGGTTGCCGTCTGGTCGTGGAATTGCGCGCTGGCCGCGATAGCCGGCGATATCACGCTCTGGAAGCCCTCGTCTGACGTGCCCCTGGCTGCGGTGGCCGTGCAGCACATCGCCAACCAGGTGATGGCCGATTACGGCCTGGAGGGCATCTTCAGCCTGGTGATCGGCCGCGGCAGTGAAGTGGGCGAGCTCATGCTCAACGACCCGCGCGTGCCCCTGATCTCCTTCACCGGTTCCACCAAGATGGGCCGCCATGTGTCAGAGGCGGTCGGCCGGCGCTTCGGACGCACCATTCTGGAGCTGGGCGGCAACAACGCGATCATCGTCACCCCCCATGCCAACCTGGACATGGCGACCCGCGCCATCCTCTTTGGCGCCGTCGGCACCGCTGGCCAGCGCTGCACCTCGACCCGGCGCATCATCGTACACTCGTCGGTGGCGCAGGAGCTTGTCGACCGGTTGGTCAAAGCCTACGGCCAGGTACGTATCGGCGATCCACTCGACCCGACCACCCTCATGGGACCGCTGATCAACCAACAGGCGATCGACGACATGATGGCCGCTCTGCTGCGTGCCCGCGCCGACGGCGGCACGATCGTGACCGGCGGTCACAGCTTGCCCGACAAAGGCGGTTTCTTCGTCGAACCGACCATTGTGCGGATGCCCAACCAGACACACATCGTGCAGGAAGAGACGTTTGCACCAATCCTGTACATCCTCGAATACGATACCCTGGCGGAGGCGATCGCCCTGCACAACGGTGTCCCGCAGGGCCTGTCAAGCGCGATCTTTACCACCAACCTGCTGGAAGCAGAGCAGTTCCTATCGGCGGCCGGCTCCGACTGCGGTATCGCCAACGTCAACATCGGCACCTCGGGGGCCGAAATCGGCGGCGCGTTTGGTGGCGAAAAAGAGACCGGCGGCGGCCGCGAATCAGGCTCCGACGTTTGGAAAGTCTACATGCGCCGCCAGACCAACACCATCAACTGGTCCAGCCAGCTCCCCCTGGCCCAAGGAATCACATTCGGCGACGAGTAACACAGCATACGCATGCGTGAGGCATACGTTGTACGGAGTAAGGGAGAACTGCCGCACACTGTCCCCTACTCCGTACTCCGTACTCCCTACTCCCAAACAACTATGTCTTGGATCTACCAGGTTCCAATCGACCAGGCCACTGGTCTCCTAAAACGCCTTTTCGACGAGGCACTCAAACGTGCCGGTCGCGTCTGGCATATTGTGCACATCATGAGCATCAACCCGCGCGCCCTGCAGGCCAGCATTGGCCTGTACAGCGTGCTGATGCACGGCGAATCGCCGTTGACTGGCGTGCAGCGCGAGATGCTGGCCACGGTCGTCGCCGCCGAGCTGCACTGCCACTACTGAACGCAGGCCCACGCCCACGACCTCCGTGTCGAGGTCGGCAAAGTTGTGGATGATCCGCTCGCGGCCGATGCCTGGGTGCACGCCGTGGCCGACGACTGGCGCCGCGCGCCGCTCACCCCGGTCGACCGGGCGCTGTGCGAGTTCGCCAGCAAGCTGACCTTACACCAGCACGAGATGTCGCCGGCCGACCTGGACGTGCTGCGTGCGCACGGCCTCGACGACCGCGCGATCCACGACGCCGTTCAGGTCATCGCCTACTTCAACTACATTACACGCATCGCTGACAGCCTGGGTGTCGAGCCGGAAACCTTCATCCAACCATGGGGCCATGGCGTAGACTGAGCAGCGCGGCATGCCCACGGGCCGCACGAACTGGCGTGAATAAACAAACCTGAGAAACCATCGTGATCGATCTACAAGACCTGCTGGCAGCCACGGCCGGCCAGCTGATTGGCCCAACCCGCGCCACCCAATTCAGCGAGTTTGCCTTCGACACGCGTACGCTGTCGGTCACCGCAGCCGATGGCCCGCTGTTTCTGGCGGTCAAGACCGACACTGGCGATGGGCACGACTACATCCACGAAGCGGTCCGCCGCGGCGCGACCGGCGTGTTGTGCGAACGCCCGCCGGTTCCCGCCGTCGACGTCACCTGCATCGTCGTGCCCGACACGCGGCAGGCCCTCACCAGCTGGGCAGCGCACATCCTTGGTTTTTCCCCTGGAAAAACCATCCAGCACCAGATCGAAGTCGTGGCGGTCACCGGTTCCAGCGGAAAGACGACCACCAAGGAGCTGATCGCCAGCGTGCTGGCTGCCGGTCCAGGCGCCCATGATCCTGAGCGCGCGGGCAAGTATGTCTTCCGCAACCCCGGCAGCTACAACGGGCGTTACGGCCTGGCGATAGCGTTAGGGCGTCTGACACCAGCACATCGCACGGCGGTCTTGGAGCTGGCGGCCGATTCGTTCGGTGAAATCGCCGAGCTGGCCGAGCTGACCCGGCCGCGCGTCGGTGTCGTCACCGCCGTCCTGGAGAGCCACCTCGACATCTTCGGTACACTTGCGGAGGTGGCCCACGAAAAGGGTATGCTGCTGGAGGCCCTGCCGCCTGACGGTCTCGCAGTGCTCAACGCTGATGACCCACTCGTGCGTACCATGGCCAGCCGCAGCCTAGCGCCGGTGCTGACCGCCGGCTTTGCCCGCGATGCGG
>JAYRNS010000485.1:0-2007 GCA_041912075.1 Anaerolineae bacterium | reverse complement strand
GGGCCCGGTGCTACCGGGCTGGGGCGTCCTGTAGCCCAACACCAACCCGCTTATCGGCCACCACCAAAAGGCCCTTCTGCGGCCCCCCCGCGGCGGCGGTGGCTGCCCCCCCCCCGCGCCCCAGGCCGGTTACACCATACCGGCACTGCTGCGTCCTGAGGACTCGGTGCAGCTGGCCAACCCGTTGAGTGTCGAACGCAGCACGATGCGTTCGAGCATGCTGCCCAACCTGCTGCAGGTCGTGGCGGCCAACCTGCGCTACGCCGAGCATGTGGCCATCTTCGAGATCGGCCGGGTCTACTGGCCCGTGGCCGGCGAGCTGCTGCCGGTGGAGGTGCGCCACCTCGGCCTGGTGCTGACCGGCCCACGTGCCCCGGAGTCGTGGCTGCGCGGCGACGATGGCAACGCGCTCGATTTCTACGATCTCAAGGGGATCGTCGAAACACTGCTCGACCGGCTCGGTGTACCGGCCGCACAGGTGCGTTACCAGGCCGCGGCCCACCCGGCGTTCACCGCGCGCGTGGCCCGCATCGAAGTGGCTGGGCAGGATGTCGGCGTGCTGGGTGAGCTGCACCCGCTGGTGCGCAAGGCGTTCGACCTGCCGGCGCAGGGCCGCGTCGTTGCCGCCGAGCTGGCGCTGGAACCACTCCTACCGTATACACGTCGTGAAGTGCAGATCGTGCCGATCTCGGCCTATCCGGCAATCAAGGAAGACCTGGCGGTCAGCGTCGATGAGGCGGTCACGGCCGAGCAGGTCATGCAAACGATGCGCACAGCCGGCGGGGAGATGCTGGTCGACGTCCGGCTGTTCGACGTGTACCGTGGCGGCCAGATTGCGGCCGGCCACAAGAGCCTGGCCTACCGCCTGACTTATCAGGCGCCGGACCGCTCGCTGACCGACGCCGACGCCGCTCGCGCGCGTGACAAGATCGTGCGCCGTCTGGCAGATTCGCTGGACGCAAAGTTGCGCGCCTAGCCAATTGATGGTAAAACGTGTGGCACAGCCGCGCCAGCTATCTGCCAAACGCCGGCCGGCTGTGCCACACATCTGAATTCCTTGTGCAGGAGTGAGAAGAGTCCATGGCCAAGAAGAACAAACGGGCGTCGGGGTCAGGCGGCCCACCACCAGCTGCCAATCAGGCATCCAAGCCCACCACCAGCCCAGGTGCACCACCCCCGCCCGCGCAGGAAAAGCTGATCGAGCAGCGCTCCTCACGCAAAGCCGCTGCGGTCCGTGCCCAACAGCAGCAGCGCGAACGCCGTCGCAACTTGATGCTGATCATTGGCGGGATCGCCATTGTCGGCGTCATCGCCATCATCCTGGTCTCGAACTCGACCCGCGCGATCAGCGCCGGTGTTCAGGGGTCCAGTGCTGACACCACGCTCGGCCCGGCCGACGCGCCAGTGGTCTTGCAGGATTTCTCTGACTTCTACTGCTCGCACTGCCGGGCGTTTGCTTTGGAGCGGCTGCCGGCCTTGGAAGAGAAGTATGTCAAGAACGGCCTGCTGCGGGTGGAGTTCAAACATTTCCCGCTGCGTGACACCTCGTACGAGGCACACATCGCTGCCCAGTGTGCGGCGGTGCAGAAGAAGTTCTGGGAGTATGGCGACAAGTTGTTCCAGGACCAGGGTTTGAAAGCAACCTACTCTACTGCCGATCTGAAGAAGTATGCGGCTGACCTGGGGCTGGATACCGCGGCGTTCAATACCTGTCTGGATCAGAAACAGACTGAAGGCATCGTCCGCCAGAATTCCGCGGAGGGCAGCGCCAAACAGGTCAACTCCACACCGACGTTGTTCGTCAACGGTGTGCGCATCTCGGGCGCCGTGCCCATCGAGCAGTTCGAGCAGGTGATCAACGCCGAACTGCAGAAGAAGGGCCTCACACCGCCCGCGAGCTGATTGGCCGTGGGCGCGCCTGCCGTCCGCGAATAGACGCGCGAATGCGCGAATGGCACAGTCGCAACACCACAACTCGAGGCGATCGTCACCTGTAATTCGCGTATT
>JAYRNS010000484.1:0-8114 GCA_041912075.1 Anaerolineae bacterium | reverse complement strand
CTTTGTCGCCTTCGATACCGATCACCTGGACCTCTACGGCGCGATCGTGCAACAGCTGGCGGCCGCACTCAATACGGCGCAGTTGTACAGCGAAGCAACCGAGGGCCGCCGTCTGGCCGAAGAGGCCAACCAGATCAAAAGCCGCTTTCTCTCAACCGTCAGCCACGAGCTGCGTACCCCCCTGAACCTGATCGTTGGCCTGGGCGAGATCCTGCTGCGCGACAGCGACCTGGGCACGATGCCGCTGCCACCCGCAGCCCGCAAGGATATCGAGCGCCTCAATGCCAATGCCCAACACCTGGGCCGGCTCATCGGCGATGTGCTCGATCTCGCCAGCAGTGATGCCGGGCAGCTGCGCTTGACCAACCAGTTTGTCGATCTAGGGCAAGCCCTGCACATGGTGGCAGAGATTGGGCGTAGGCTGGCTGCGGACAAAGGGTTGGCCTGGTATGCAAGCTTGCCAGAATCAGGACCCTGGGTGTGGGGCGACCGCACGCGCCTCTGCCAGGTTGCCTTGAATCTCATCAGTAATGCCATCAAGTTTACGACGCGCGGTGAAGTCGGCCTGATTGTGGAGTCCGGCGCTGAGTCGGTCACGGTCAGCGTGTGTGACACCGGGCTGGGCATCGCACCCGCCGAACAAGCCGCCATCTTTGCTGAGTTTCGCCGGTCGGAGCGCAGTATCACGCACGGCTACGGCGGCCTGGGGCTGGGGCTTGCGATCTGCAAGCGCCTGATCGAGCTGCATGGCGGGACCATCGGGGTGCACTCGACGGGCCAGGAAGGCGCCGGCTCGACGTTTTATTTCACTCTGCCAACGGTAGAACCACCCGCGACCCAACCGGCCGTCGCCGCGTCGGCGGTTTTCGCCGGGCAGGGCGTGCTGGTGCTGACCACTTCACTGCGGACGAGCCAGCGGCTGTGCGACCATTTGGATCAGCGCGGGCTGGATGTGCACATGGCACTGATCGATCAGCCGTCCGACTGGCAATCACGGTTGATGGTTTCTCCACCCTCGGTGGTTGTGCTCGACATGACGAACGAGTCGGATCAGGCCTGGAATGTGCTGAAAGCCATCAAGACCAACCCGGCGACCCAAGATACCTCTGTGCTCTTTTATACACTCTCGCAAGACAGCGGGTCGGTACTGGAGCTGGACTATCTCACCAAACCGATCGAACTAACCGAGCTGACGCGCGCACTCGACCAGCACTGGCCAGCCGCCAATGCCGATAGTCCACAACGTACCTTCCTGGTGGTCGATGACGATCCGGATACGCTGGCAATGCATGCGCGGATCGTACAGGCGCGCGCGGCTTCCCATCGGGTGTTCAAGGCGCGCAACGGCCGCGAGGCGTTGGAAGTATTGCAGCGCGAACGCATCGATCTGGTGCTCCTCGACCTGATGATGCCCGAGATGGATGGATTTGAGGTTCTGGAAGCAATGCGTGTGCGCGAGCCCACACGCAGCACACCGGTCATCGTCGTAACCGGCCAGACATTGACCGAATCCGAAATGGCGCGCTTGAACTTCGGCGTGACCAAGGTGTTGAGCAAGGGCCTGTTCAGCCTCGAAGAGACGCTGGCACACCTGGATGCGGCACTGGCACGCCGGCGCGAGCTGAGCGGCGAAGCGCAGCGCCTGGTGCGGCAGGCCATGGCTTATTTGCAGGAACATTACGCTGAACCCATCTCGCGGCAAGACGTGGCCAACCATGTCGGCCTGAGCGATGATTACCTGACGAGCTGCTTCCACAAGGAGCTGGGGCTGACACCGGTAGCCTATCTGAACCGTTATCGTATCCAACAAGCCAGACAGCTGTTGAAATACACCCACAAGAGCATCACCGAAATTGCCTTGGAAGTGGGCTTTTCCAACAGCAGCTACTTCAGCCGCATCTTCCATCGGGAAACCGGCATGACCCCTGCCGCCTACCGGCGGGTTTAGAAAGTTGCCACCTTCTTCGTTCTCTCGGAAAACTGCGCGCCTCGTTCGCTTTTCGACAAGCAATCTCTCCGCTGAGCCCTTATAATGTAAGTTGTGGAATCGGTCCCAACACCATGTTCGAGGGCTGACATGACACTCACTTTGAAACAAATCGCTGAACTGGCCGGCGTTTCGCGTTCGACCGCATCACGGGTGCTCAATGACCACCCCGGCGTCCGCCCCGAAGTGCGCGAGCGGGTCCAGCAGATCATTCACGAACAGGGCTACCGGCCCGATCCTGTCGCCCGCTCGTTGGCCTCACGGCGGACCGGCATCATGAGCCCCGATCATTTGATTGGAGAACACAGCAGCGACAATACGGCGTGATGGCACGCCGCCGCGCGACCTCTCTTTTTTGGCGGTTATTGGTACCGCTTCCAGGCAGGTTCCAAGGAGGTAGCTTATTGGTCGGATACTCCGCATAACGACCCAAGCATACGCACTATTAGGCGCATCCTCAATCGAACATACACTAGTGCCGGTGCAGGGTGGGTGTTCGGTGTTATGATCGCCGAAAACAGGGAGATTTCACCGATTAGTTTAGGTTCCCTGCACCGGCACGAGAAGGAGAAGATCATCGTGTCTAAGAAATTTCTGACGCTTGCCAGTATGCTTGTCGTGCTGGCCATGCTGCTGGCCGCCTGTGGCGGTGGAGCCGCGCCCGCACCAACATCGGCGCCGGCAGAGGGGCAAACCCCCGCCGCAGCCGCAACACCTGCCGAGGCCCCGGCTGGGGAAGCGACGACCCTGAAGGTGCTCATTCACCAGAACCCGCCGATGGTGGAGTTCATGAACGCCTTCGTCGAAAAGTTCCAGGCCAAGTATCCCAACATCACCGTCGATCTGTCGGTCGTGAATGCCAATGACCTCAGCACGGTCACCCAAACCCGCCTGACCGCCAACGATGTCGACGTCATCGATATTTTTGGTTTTGCCAACGCAGCGCAGCCCTACATGAAGAACGTGACCCCGCCCAACTGGCAGACCCTGATCGACGCCGGTTTGCTGATGGACATCTCCGACCAGCCGTTCGTCAAGAACTACGATGAGGCCGCTACCAAAGACTCCGGCACCTACAAGGACAAGGTCTATGCAATCAACCTTGGTCGTGTCATCTACAGCGGCATCTTCTACAACAAGGACCTGTTCGAGAAGTACGGCGTGAAGGTTCCCACCACCTGGGACGAGCTCGTCGCGGCCTGTGAGACTTTCAAGAGCAACAATGTCTCCTGTATGACTGCCGGCGGTAAAGATGGCTGGCCCATCTTTGTCGGCGCCTATGGTTTGATCGGCTCCGAGTATCCCGATCAGGCCGCGCTGGTCGAGGGTCTGTGGAACGGCACCATCAAATGGAACGATGCCAAGTCCCTCGACATGTGGGAGAAGATGAAGGTCTATGCCCAGGATATGATGGAAGCCGGCGCCAGCGGTATCGCAGGTGATGCCGCCCCGGGCCGTTTTGCCGGTGGGGATGTTGCGATGTTCCCCGGCGGCACCTGGTATGCATCGGCCATCGAGGCTGCTCAGCCAAGCTTCAAATGGGGCTATATCCCCTTCCCGGGCAGCGACACCGCCGCCGACAACCAGTACCTGTTTGGGAAATACGACCAGGGTTGGGCGGTGGCCAACCAGAGCACCAACAAAGATGCCGCGATGAAATTCCTGACCGAGTTCTCTGACCCGGCCAATTACCAGGACTTTGTCAACGCGGTTGGTTTCATTCCCACACAGGCCAGTGCCAAGTTGAATACACAGATCGGTGCGGAAGTTGCACAGTTCCTCAATAACTTCCGTGTCGGCTATGAGCAGTACTGGGTCGCCCCCAAGGGCGTTGGCCAGTATGCCAATCCTTACGCTTCCTACTTCAAGCCGTTCGGTACGTATGACGACCCTCAGGAGCTGGCTGACAAGGTTCAGGCCGACCTGCAGTCGGGTCTTGATGCCAATAAGTAACAGCTAACCACCTGCCCGCCCGCGTAAGCTTCTCGTCCCGTGGGGCGAGAAGCTTACGCCGTACCATGCAGCACGGAGGTATGTCATGGTCAACTATCACTTTGGTCGCGGTAAGGCCAGGTTAGTTCCCTATCTGCTGCTCCTGCCGGGGTTTTTGTTTTACCTGGTCATCATGCTGGGACCATCGCTCGCCACCTTCGCTTACTCTTTTACGGACGCAACCGGCATCAAAGGTGCGCCCATCAACTGGGTTGGGTTCGAAAATTACCGGGAATTTCTGTTCATGGGCCAGGGGTCGCTCGATAACTATGCGGCGCTTGGCCGGACCCTGATGTTTGCTTTCTTTGTGACCACCATCCAGTTTACCCTGGGCCTGCTTCTGGCGCTGGTCGTCAATCAGCGCTTGAAGGGTGTCAACTTTTTCCGTACGATCTACTTCCTGCCCGTGATCCTGGGTGTGGTGATCCAAGGTCTGATCTGGTCCTTGTTCCTCTATCCCCTGGGTGGTCCGCTCGCCCGACTCCTGGCGTTGTTCGGTACGCAGTCCGAATTCCTTGGCGGGCAGCCGGCTGAGGCCATGGCATGGGTCATCTTCGTGCAGATCTGGGCCAACCTGGGTATCACCATGATGATCTTCATTGCCGGTTTGCAGACCATTCCGGGTGAGCTCTACGAGGCGGCGCGCATCGACGGTGCCAGTTCGTGGGGCGTCTTTCGCAACGTCACCTGGCCGCTGCTGACACCCAGCGTGAACACGAACCTTCTCCTGTGCATCATCGGTTCGCTCCAGGCGTGGCAGCTGTTCCTGGTTCTCCTCGGATACCGGAACGGAACGCAGGTGTTGGGCTACCTGATCTTCGCCCAGGGTTTTGGCCAGACATCGGGCAGTGTGACCAGCGCCTTCCGGCAGGGTTATGCGGCGGCCGCTTCCATCGTTCTGTTTGCTCTGGTCCTCGTCATTGGCCTGACCACCCAGACCATCCTGCGGCGCAGGGAAGAAAGGATATTGGGATGAGCACGGTAATCACAACCAAACCGGCAGCCAAGAGCCAGGTCACCACCAGACGACGTATCAACTGGGAACGCGTCGCCTCCTATGCGCTCCTCGTGGTGTTCGCCATCCTTTACCTGGGGCCCCTGCTCATGCTGATCAATACGTCGCTGAAGACACTGCCGGAATTCATGAAGAACGCCACCGCCCCGGCAACGTCGTTCCATTTCCAGAACTTTGTCGACGCATGGAACAAGGCGAGCTTTCCCCGCTACCTGACCAACACGGTGCTTTACACCGTCTCGGCCACGGTGATCTACGTCGTCTGCGCAGTGTTCGTCGCCTTCCCGATCTCGCGCGGCTATATCCGCGGCGCCAAGTTTTTGCTCACCCTCTTCGTGATTGCCCTGTTCTTGCCCGTGGCCCTGATTCCGCAGTTTCAGTTGATGTTGAGCCTGGGGTTGTACAACAGCCCGGCCGGGTACGTCATGCTCTTTCTGGTCAACCCGATCGGTATCATCATCCTGGTCAACTACATCAAAACCGTACCACGGGAATTGGACGAGGCGGCGGCCATGGACGGCTGTGGCTATATGCGCTTCGTGACCACGGTGGTGTTTCCGTTGATTCAACCGGCCGTTGCCACGGTTGCCGTCTTGCACGCCATCGGCATCTGGAACGAGCTGATCCTGCCCACGATCTATCTGACCAACAAGAATTTTTATCCCATCACGCGCGGGATGATCGTCTTCCAGGGCGTCTACGGCAGCAACTGGCCAACGCTGGCAGCGGCTGTTCTGATCATGACGCTCCCCATGGTGATCATCTTCCTGCTCTTGCAGCGCTACATCGTGGGTGGCCTGACCCAAGGGGCCGTCAAAGGCTAGTGCCGGTGCAGGGATCAGTTGTTTAGGGTAGATCATGATGACAACACACTGGAAACTTGTCTGGCACGACGAATTCGACGGCACCGCGATCGATCGCACACGCTGGCACGTCGAAGATGCTTACACCGGCGCAAGCAACAACGAGATGCAAACCTACACCGACCGCCCGCACAATATCCGGGTCGAAAACGGCCAGTTGACCATCGAAGCCCGCGCGGAACTGCACGCCGGCTTTCGTTACACCTCCGGCCGGCTGTCGACGCACGGTTTGCAGTCCTGGACCTATGGCCGTTTTGAGGCGCGCATCAAGCTCCCCTACGGGCAGGGCCTCTGGCCAGCCTTTTGGCTGTTGGGGGATGATGTGGTGAGCCAGGGCTGGCCCGAATGCGGCGAGATCGACATCATGGAGAACATCGGTCGTGAGCCAGCCACTGTGCGGGGTACGGTCCATGGGCCAGGCTACTCGCGCGATGACGGTGTGTATGCCGACTACTTCCTGGCGGCCGGCCGGTTTGCCGACGATTTCCATGTGTTCGCCATCGAATGGGAGCCGGACCAGATCCGCTGGTATGTGGACGGCAATCTGTTCAGCACGCTTACCCCAGGCGATGTCCCCGGCCGCTGGGTCTTCGACCATCCACATTTTCTCATCCTGAACCTGGCCGTTGGCGGTTTCTGGCCCGGTTACCCGGACGAGACGACGGTTTTTCCGCAGTTCATGTACGTGGACTACGTGCGCGTCTATCAACGATGAGACGTTCACCGGTACCTCTGCACATGAGAGGGTGCCTGGCGAGGAGGATGTTACGCATGAAGCACGCGCTGAGCCCCATACTGCTGGCCACTGCACTCATCGTATTTCTGGCCGGTTGCGGCGGGCTGGCCCCCGCACCCGCCGCAACCCCCATCGCCGCGCCGCCCGGTTGGCAGCTGGTGTGGCACGATGAGTTCGATGGCGCCGCGATCGATCCAGCCAACTGGACCTATGACCTGGGCGCCGGCGGTTGGGGCAACGGCGAAGCCGAATATTACACCGCGCGCCCCGAAAACGCCCGCGTCGAAAACGGCCAGCTGATCATCGAAGCCCGCCAGGAAAAATACGAGGGCTCGTACTACACCTCGGCCCGGCTCAAGACCCAGGGGCTGCAGTCGTTCCAGTACGGGCGCATCGAAGCGCGCCTCAAAGTGCCCAGCGGCGCCGGTTTGTGGCCAGCGTTCTGGATGCTCGGCACGGACTTCGACGGCACAAACTGGCCCGACTGCGGCGAGATCGACATCATGGAGTACATCGGACGCGAGCCCGATTTGATCATGGGTACGGCGCATGGCCCCGGCTATTCGGGCGCCCTGGGGATGAGCCAGTGGAACCGGCAAGACTACAACATCGCCGATGAGTTCCACACCTATGCCATCGAATGGCAGCCCAACGAGATCCGTTGGTATTACGACGGCGACCTGTACTTCACGCTCACACCCGCCGACCTGGGTGACCGCCAATGGGTGTTCGATCACCCCTTTTTCATCATTCTCAATCTGGCCATCGGCGGCCAGTTGGCTGGCCCGATCGGCCTGGATACCGCTTTCCCCGCGCAGCTGCAGGTGGACTATGTGCGGGTCTTTCAGATGGACCCGCAGTAACGACGTTGGTCGCTGGGTAACACAAGAGGACTGAAGTCGCTACCACCGGGCAGCGGCGAACCGTTGTGAGGAAAGAGCATCAAGCGTGAGAATCCGAACCTACTACACGGCTCAAGACACCCCCTATCGCCTGGCAGAGCGGCCATCCCGGGCGATAGACGATCGCAGGGGAACGCCGGCTTCGCTTTTTGTCAATTCCACCGTTCGTTACCAGGAGATCGAAGGTTTCGGCGGCGCATTCACCGAGGCGGCGGCGCTCACGTTCGCCAGGCTGCCGGCAGAACGTCAGGCCGAATTCCTGCGCGCCTACTTCGACCCGGCAGCCGGCCACGGTTACACCCTGTGCCGCACGCATATCAACAGCTGCGACTTCGCGCGGGGTAGCTACGCCTATGCCGAGGTCGCAGACGACACCACGCTGCGCCATTTCTCCATCGACCGCGACCGGCAGGCGCTGATCCCACTGATCCGGGCGGCACAGCAGGCGGCCGGCCGGCCGTTCAAGCTGCTGGCCTCACCCTGGAGCCCGCCGGCGTGGATGAAGACCAACGACCAAATGAACGGCGGTGGCAAGTTGAAGCCAGGGTACCGCGCGGCATGGGCGCAGTACTACTGCCGCTACATCCGTGCCTACGAACAGGAAGGCATTCCCATTTGG
>JAYRNS010000483.1:0-4618 GCA_041912075.1 Anaerolineae bacterium | reverse complement strand
GGAGACATCCCTCATCAGCCACAGCTCAGGTCGTTACAATTATCCAGCCGCCCCAGCGAAACAGCTGATGGTAGCGCGCTTCCGGACCCATCAACGAATAGGTCGTCAGCCGCCAAATCGTTCAGAACGGCGGTTGGCGGTACCGCAGCGCTGGAGACCAGCCCCACAACAAACAACAGGATGCAGATCAGAACCACACGAACGACGCCTGCGCGCATCTCAACTGACCTCCCTGGACCAGGTCCAAGAAGCTCATTGAGTATTGGGGATCCCCACCGCGTGGGCGGTGCACGTGCTTTCCCCAACGAGCAGGATTAGGTTATACCGGTGCTCATAGTCTACACGCGTGGAACTCTCAGTAGTCTATCACGCCTCTCTCACCACTCTCGCAACTTTGCGGTGGGAGTAGGGGGTACGGAGTAGGGAGTAGGTGAGGATTGGAGTGGATTACTGTCAACGAGGGTGGGACACGGTCCCACCCTTGGGGAACGAATTGAACCAATGCCGGGAGCGCCGAGCACCAGCTCGGCACCGGATTCGGGAAACGAATTGAACGTCCGGCTACAGGCGCGGAAACGCGATTCGTTGACGGCCGCGCGGGGAACGGATGAGTGGAATCGATGGAGGCAGATTTGTGGCACGACGCGGGGTGACCTGGAATGAAAGAGGCCGTCCAATCACCCAGCACGCCCTATATCATGGAAAGTGAGTCATCCCATGCTGACATTCGACCGGCTGAACAATAAGCAGGTGACGTTGAGCGAGCTGACTGCCGGCCTGACCGTCGCCGACCTGCGGGCCTTGACCCACGAAATGGTCGACACCATGTTGGCGCTGATCGCCGGTTGTGAGGATGCCGACGTCACCTTTGTGCCGGTTGATCCAGAGGCTGACGATCCGTACGCTGAAACATTCGAAGAGGCGACGTTGGCCTGGAACCTGGGGCACGTCATCGTGCATACCACGGCGAGTGCTGAAGAGTCAGCCTTCCTGGCCGCCGAGCTGGCGCGCGGGGTTGCACTGCATGGGCGGTCGCGCTACGAAGTGCCGTGGCAGCAGATCACGACGATCGAGCAGTGCCAGCAGCGGTTGGATGAAAGCCGGCGGATGCGCCTGGCCAGCCTGGATCTGTGGCCAGACCCGCCGCACTTGGAGGTTACGGTTACCTACGGTTGGAGTCCTGATCCGGTGAATGCTGTCGGCCGTTTTGTGCGGGGACTCAACCATGACCACGCGCACCTCGGCCAGCTGGCCGAGATCGCCCGCCAGGCGCGGGCGGCGCGTGTGCCAGCCAAAAGACGAGGATAGGACATGATCACTGCGGGTATCACATGATTCGCGCATTCGCGGTCATCATTCGCGGACGGCAGTCGTATCCTGCAGGCGCCGCCAGCCGCGGGCATGCTTGAAGTGTTTGGCCGTGTCGAACTGGCTGGCAGCCAGCGCTGTTTCCAGGTCGTCGACCGCCAAAAATGGGCCATAGGTGAGATAATCGGATCCGCGCGGGATCACCAGGCTGCCGTCGGGGAAGATCATTACGTAGAGGCGGTCGAGTGTGGCGTGGCTAAGGAAGTTGACACGGATCGTCGTGCGGCTGGCCAGCTGCTGCTCCAACGCAGCAAACTCGGCATCGGTCACCAGGAGCTCTTCCCAGCGCGCGTCGAACATGGCGCGGGGAAAGGCCTGGAAAACGTTGTAGAAGACGCGGGCCGTCGTCGTCTGGGCATAGGCCTCGGCCAGGTCGAGGATGGCCGGTACGTGGGTCAGGTTGTGACGGGTAACGGGCGTACACAGCTTGACGTCGATGGTGGGGTAGGCGCGCAGCCATGCCAGGACCCGCTGGATGGCGGCAAAGTGGCCCGGTTTTTTGGTGCGGGCGTTGATCTCCTCGTTGGGGCCATCCAGCGGCAGGGAAATCAGGTCGATGGCGGGGCTGGCCACGGCCAAAAATTCGGCAGTCAGCGCGTCACCCGTCGTCGAAAGCGCCACTTCGAGCCCGCACGTTTTGGCATATACCAGCAGCTCAGCCAGGTCCGCCCGCTGCACCGGGTCGCCGCCGGTAAAGACGATGCGCGTCGCACCGACGTCCTTGACACGCGCAATGATGCGCTGCGCCGTCGCCGTGTCGACGACGCCCGCAAAACCCTGGGGCCCCCAGCAGTACGGGCACTCCTGGCTGCATTCAGCGGTCACATGAAAGTCGACGGTTGCAAGCACAGACCTCTACTCCACAGGTTTTTCCACTAACGCGTGCGACCATTCGACGACATCCCTTGCCAACTTAGAGCTGCTTTGTCGATCGAGGTTCCCTTCCTCAAGGAGCGTGTAACGAAACTGTACCGCGAACGTGGTCATGCCCTCCACTTGCTCCAATGTGGCCGGCAGTTCGATGCCTAAGTCCTCTACCTCTTCGTACAGTATCGATAGGTCGTGCGTAAAGGCATAGGTTTTCCCAAAACGCGTCAGGACCGCTTTTAGTGCCTTCTCGATCGCTTGCTGTGCATGAAAGCCATAGATTTCGTCTGCAATGGCTGTGGATTCGGTTACGGTCTCTACCAATGCGAGATCTTGGCGTGCCTTGCGGAGCATCAAACGCGCAAGATCCTGCTGACGGGCTTCCTGATCGTCAGCCATAGAGAACTTTGCCTTCCCTGAACGCAGGATACAAAACGCTGCCAGGAATATCCCAATAGCGGTTGGCAAACCCTTCACCCACCACGACAACATCGATTGGAATGCGAAAATCCCGCAGCAAACGGCGCAGCCGGACGGACTCTTGGTGTGGCAGGACAGGATCGCGCTCGATCACGAGGAGATCCACATCGCTGTCAGGGCGAGCCACACCCTGGGCACGGGAGCCAAACAGGATTACCCTGACCGGATTGGCTGCTTCTACGATTCGTGCGGTCATTACTTCGATATCTTCTTCAGTCACATGGGCCGCGCTCATTCGATTATTCTCCGGGTTCATGATGGCTTCATTGTAGCACCGACCCTAGCCGACTGCAACTACCCTCGCGATCGCAATCAGAGATCAAAATCTGCAACCACAGCCCCGTGATCTGACGCCTGGGTGCGCGTGTTGGTGACCTCTGGGTAGTGTGGCCACTTGGTTTTGGTGTACATACCGCGCCGCTCGATGTGCACGGCGGTCAGGTGGCTGCGCAGCGCCCTGGAAAGAAGCAGGTAGTCGAGCTGCTGGTTACCGGTGCGAAAGGTGGCGCGCTGGTCGGCCGGCAGCTCGAGGTTGGCGTTGTAGAGACCGGGATGGTTCACCAGGGCCTCGAGTGACGGGCTCGACGAATCCGAATTGAGGTCGCCGGCCACCACGACGAACTCGTTGTCCAGGTCGTGGGCGCTGGCCAGTTCGGCGACGCGACGGGCCTGGGTGCGCCGCCGTTTGTCGCTACGCGGGTCGCTGGGAGCGGAATAGCCCATCGACTTGAAGTGGTTGACCAGCAAGTGCAGGGGCTGGCCGCTGGGCAGGCCCAAATCCACCTGAACCTCCAGGCAGTCGCGCGAAAACAGCGCGACGTTCTGCCCTTGATAGGTCGTGCGCTCGTGGATGTGGCTGCGCATCCAGCCCAGGGGGCGTCGTGACATCAAGGCCACGTCGATACCGCGCGTATCGTTGCCTTCGATCGACATGACGCTCGTGTAACGCGGGTGTGCGGCCGGCTTCAGGAAACGCGGGTACAGCAAATCGTCGTGAAACGCCTGCAGCAGGTTGCGGTTCTCGATCTCGATCAGGCAGATGACGTCGGCATCGATCTCGCCGATGACCCGGGCCGTGTTGGCGACTGCAATGTCGTCGACCGTGCCGCGCACCAACTCGACAGTCCCCAACCACTCGCTGGCGCCGCTGGCGGCGCTGTAGGTCCCGCGCAGGTTGTTGATAAAGGCGTAACCCTGGAGTTTCTGAACCAGGTCGGCGATACGTGCGTGGTCGTAGACTTCCTCATGCAGAGCAGCCTGCAGCTTGGCCACGTAACCGAGCAGCTGGTTGGCACGAGTTTTGCTTTCGCCAAAGATTTTGGGCCGGCTGAAGAGATTCTCGCAGTTGAAGGTCGCGAGACGAAAGGTGTTGGCCATGGAATATCCTCCTCGGCCTGTTTGGGCACCACCCAACAGTTTGTGATGCCGTTGGGTGGTGACGTGGCTGGATCAGCCCGGTTATGCCGGTCACAGCGGCGCGGTGAGCTCGACCTGGATGTTGTCAGGGTCGCGGAACGCCATGACGGCGATGCCGAAGGCATCGAGGCGGTTGATCTCGCCGCGTGACACGCCATGCGCGTCGAGCAGGCTGGCGGCGGCTTCCATGTCGGCCATGCTGGCGACGTTGAAGCTGACGTGGTCAAGCCCGATGCGGTTCTCGTTGAAGCGGTCGCCCGCGACCACCTGTTCGGGGTCGGGTGCCGGCCCCAGGCCCAATATCACGCTGCCGTTGTGCAGCAGCGCGCGCGGGCCAAACATGGTGAGCAGGCGGAAACCGAGCAGGTCAGAGTAGAACTGCTGCGCGCGCGCGACGTCGCTCACGGTCAGGCTGATGTGGTTGATACCAGCGGTGGCGATCGGGTTGGTCATGATCGTGCCCTCCTTGGGTATACGGCTTCAGATG
>JAYRNS010000482.1:0-1897 GCA_041912075.1 Anaerolineae bacterium | reverse complement strand
CACACGGCCGAGCGGCTGCCGTCCGACATTCGCGGCGGCGCGCATGTCGATCTGATGCGGCCGGGCACCGTCACGTTTGTACTGCGCGCACCACACAAGCCTTTTGTCAGCGTTATCGGTGATTTCAACAACTGGGACACACGGTCGCACCCATTGCAGACGGATGGTTCGGGTACGTGGTGGACGACCATGCGCCACCCGGGGCAGACGCGTTACGGTTTTTACGTCCTGGTGGACGACGACACACACGCCTGGGTGGGCGACCCGTACGCAACGCAGGTAGAGTGGACACCCAAGGCGCCGTGGGGCGTGCTGCCCGCCAAGGTGCATCGCTTTCGCTGGACAGACAGTGCCTGGCGCACGCCGCCGCTGCGAGATCTCATCCTCTACGAAGCATGTGTCCGTGACGCGGCTGGTATCTGGCACGGTAACCGCCCCCTGTACGGCAACTTTGAACGGCTGCGCAGCTTGATCCCACATATCGTGCGCACCGGTGTCAATGCCATCGAACTGATGCCGATCCAGGCATTTCCAGGCGACTCCAGCTGGGGTTACAACCCGGTGTTCTACCACGCGATCGCCAATACGTACGGGAGCCCGCACGACCTCAAGCAATTTGTCAACGAGTGTCACCGCAACGGGATTGCGGTGATCATGGACGTTGCGTTTAACCATGCCTGGGGCGAGCACCCGTACTACCAGATGTACCCGCCCATGTATGGTGACAACGGCGAGAAATGGACGGATTGGAACCCGTTTTTTCACCATACGCCGCCGGCTATCAACATGTGGGGCGGCGTCGATTGGGATCACTTTGATCCGGAGACAACGCGCTATTTTCAGGATATCGTGCGCTTTTGGCTGCGGGAATATCATGTCGACGGCTTTCGTTTTGACTGGGTAGGTGGTGTCGACTATGACAGCAGCAACCCCTATGATCCTGGTTTCAACCCCTATCATGGCATCAGTGCCATCTGCTGGGCGGCAAAGGACGAGAAGCCGGACTGCATTTTGATCGCCGAGTTTTGGACTTTGGAGGGCACGCACGGCGACAAGACGGCCCTCAAGCTTGTACAAGAGACGCCAATGGATGCTGCGTGGAACGGTTACTTCCATCACAATATGGAAGATGTGCTGAACCAGCGCTGGCAGTGGGAGAAGAAGGACATTGCGCGCACGATTGGCGGTTTTCGCGATCTTGGCTATGCAACGGCCACACAGGTGGTAAATTATACCGCCAGCCACGACGAGGTGCGGCCGGAGCACGAGATCAAGTTCTATTCCGCCCCCCACATTGCGCGCCCCAAAGGAATGAGCGTGCAGGCTGCTGCGCTGGCGCTGGCGCGCTGTGGGTTAGTGGCGCTGCTTGCGGCACCGGGGGTGCCGATGCTGTACGCAGGGCAGGAGTATGGCGACGACAGCCCGCGCACGATCGACTTTGCACCGATGCAGTGGCAAAACTCGGGCGCGAAGACCATGCGGCCCATTACCGCATCGTGCAGCGGCTGATTCGGGCGCGGCGCACGTATGCGGCGCTGCGCAGCGACTGGATCGAGTTCTTGCCGGGCGACTTTGCTCACGACAAGGTTGTGCGCTTCCGGCGCTGGGATGCTGAGGGCCGCGGGGCCGTTATCGCCATCAACTTCGGCCACGAATCGCGTTCGGTGGGGCTGCCGTTTCCCTGCCTCGGCCAGTGGCGCGAGGTGGTGAGCAACCGCAGCCGCACCATCGAAAGTGAATATGTAACCATCCGCCTGGCACCCTACAGCGCCGTGCTGTTCGTGCCCCCTGCAGTGCACTAGGAAACAGCGGTCTGTGGCCATGCGCCGCCAGCGTGCGCCACGTGTAGCAGTATGGAGAGGCGGTCCTAATGCATATCGACCCCGCGTTAGTTATT
>JAYRNS010000481.1:0-5148 GCA_041912075.1 Anaerolineae bacterium | reverse complement strand
GTGAACTGGCCGGCGAGCGTATCGACGTCGAACACCTGCGGCTTGTGCACGAGGCCACCCACTGTCACTGTCCAGGGACGCACCCGGAAATTCTTGGACGCCCCGGCCACGGCCTCTTTATCCGTGGAGAATTCGTAATAGTTGTTGTAGTTTGTCACCGCGTCGTACGGCGTCAGTTCCGTCTTCAGGTCTGGTGTTGGTGCTGGCGTCGCCGCCGGGTCCACGGTCGGGGACGGTGCGGCTGGCGCCAGGGTGTTGCACGCGCTCAGTACTACCGGTGCAATCGCCACAGCGCCGAGGCCGATCATAAACTTGCGTCGGGAAAGGTAGATGTGTTCTGGGGTGATTTCGGAAGTTGTGATCTTGTGCATAATCCTGCTGCTCCACCACGCCGGGTATTCATTCGCCACGTTGGATGCCACTATAGGACATATAAGATGCAGTTTTGGTCACACCATTACACGTCCGTTCAATCCGTTCCCCAGGGTGGGACTCGGTCCCACCCGCGTTGACAGCAAATCCGTTCCCGCTACTGCACCATGTGACGACCGATAACCACCAACGCTTCATCCAAGGTCATGGCTTCGCCCGCAGTCCAGGCTGCGTTGAAGGTTGCCGCATCCACCTGGGTGTACGCCACGTCTCGGGCTAACTCAAATTCGTGCCAGTCGGCCGGGTCGATGTGGCTTTGAGTCACTTCAGCCAGGTGCTGGGCTGCGGCCATGACCTGGACAGCACCGACGGTATCACCCAAAGCCAGGACCGATGCCGCCAGGCCGATCAGACAGCTCGCCAGCGATCCCCACGTTTCGCGCACCCGCCACAGGTCCAGTGCATCGCTGAACAAGGTGATGGCGTCCCTCACGCGGCCTTGACGCAGCGCCAGAAAGGCCAGGTTGCCCTGTACGGTGGCAATGCCGCCTGAGCTGTGCCGCTCCTGGAAAATGACCAGACTGCGTTCGTAATAATCACGCGCCTGTTCCAGGTCACCTGCCAGCCGTGCCAGCTCACCCAGCTGGTTGAGCACGATTGCCACACCACGCCGGTTGCCGATTTCCTGCCAGATGGCCAGTGCCTCGCTCAGATAACGGGTACCACCCGTCATGTCGTGACGCGCCGTACAAATCAGTCCCAGGCGGCTCAAGATATAGCCAACACCACGCCGGTCGTTCAGGGCATGACGGAGTGCCAGGCTTTCCGCCGCCATCGCCTGCGCCTGGTCCAGCTCACCTAAATCGAGCAGGATACTCGACAGCACGTCCAGCGAGTCGGCAACGCCCCACGTATCGTCCACGGCCCGGCGCAGCGCCAGGCTTTCTTCACAGAAGGGCCGGGCCGCGGCGACCGCATCGACGCCCATGTACGTCGATCCCAGGCTGCGCAGGGCCTGCGCCAGGGCCCAACGGTCACCCAAGGATCGCAAAAGCTCGATTGCCTCGACGTAGTACACGCGTGCTTCCAGGTCCGCTTCAGCCTTGCGCACGACATCACCCAATGTCACGAGAGCCCGTGCAATACCCTGTGCATCCTGCTGTGTACGCCACAGGGCCAGGCTCTGTTCGGCAAGCTGCTGTGCCGTGTGCGGATCGTCCTGCATCCAGGCCAGGCGCGCCGCGGCGTGCAGCGCTTTGGCGCGCAGCACTGGATAGTGCTCGACCCCAGGCAGCGCCAATACAATCTCCAACTGACGCCGCCCTTCGGCCAGATGATTGTGCACAAACCAAAACAGCCCCAGCGCGGCCGCCAGGCGCAGCGCCAGCTGTACGTCCTGGTTAGTAATGACCCAGGCCAGGGCGGCGCGCAGATTGTCGTGCTCCAGCTCCAATCGATCGAGCCACGTCTTTTGTGCGACACCTTCGAGGGCCGTTTCGGCGGTTTCCGCCAGCGCCACATAGTACCGGACGTGGCGGTCATTCACGGCGGCGACCTCAGCCTGCGCAACCAGCCGCTCCCGCGCATATTCACGAATCATCTCCAACATGGTAAAACGCGGCTCGTCGCCAATCTCGAATTGGCGTACCAGGTTCTTGTCCACCAGTGACGCTAACCCGTCCAACACCAGCATCGATTCTGTGACGGCAATGGCCTCGGCCGCTTCCAGTGTCCAGCCCCCGGCAAACACCGCCAGCTGACGGTACAAGGTCTGCTCGTCGGCATCGAGCAGGTTGTAACTCCAGGCAATAGCATCACGCAGTGTCCGTTGATGCGCCGGGGCGTCACGGCGCGCACCAGCATTCAGAAAATCGAGTGGCGCACCCAACCGGGCAAGCATGCCCTGGGGTGTCAGCACCTTGATACGTGCGGCTGCCAGCTCGATTGCCAACGGGACACCATCCAACCGCACACACAACTGTGCAACCGCTGCAGCGTTTTCGGTTGTCAGCTCGAACGTAGGACGCACAGCCTGGGCACGGGCGACGAAGAGCTGGATGGCGGGTGGGGGTTGGGGGCTGGGGGTTGGGGGCTGGGGGTTAGGGGTTGGGAGTTGGGCGTTGGGGGTTGGGAGTTGGGGGGTGGAGACAGGAAGCTGGAAGTTGGGGTCAGGGAGCGCAAGCGGGGGAATGGCGTATTCTTGTTCACCGGCCAGGCGGAGCGGTTCGCGGCTGGTGACCAGGATTCTGACGTGCGGCGCGGCCAGCAGGGATGTGACAAGTGGCGCGCTGGCCATGACATGTTCGAAGTTGTCGAGGACCAGCAGCAGGTGTTTGTCGTGCAGGAAATTCTGCACGGTCGTTTCCAGCGGCAGCTCACCTTCTTCGGGGACCTCCAGCACTTGAGCAACCGCCGACGTCACCAGACGTGCATCACCCAGGGGTGCCAGCGCAGCAAAGGCGACACCATCGGCAAATGCCGCTGCCAGATCATGGGCCGTCTGAACCGCCAGGCTGGTCTTGCCCATCCCTGGTGGGCCGGTCAGCGTGAGCAGGCGGTGCGAGCTGTCCAGAAGGTGGCGCCGGATCGCCACCAGCACATCCTCCCGTCCGACCAGGCTTGTCAGGACGGCCGGCAGGTGCCGCATGCGCGACCGCTGCGCGCTGCGCGAGGTATCGCCCTCAATGGTTGCTGCGTGTCGTTCCATCGTGTGGGTCAGCGCCACGCGTGTGCCGGCCGCTGACTCGCTGCGCGCGGCCGCCGCCAGTTCGATCAAACGCGCGGCCAGTTCGGGTGCATCGTGCAGCTCAAGTACCGGCAGAAACAGGGCCGCGACGGTCTGGACGTCGGGCAGACGCTGGTCATGCTCCAGGTAACTGATCTGCGCCTCGCTGTAGCCCACGGCAATCGCCAGCTCACGCTGCGTCAGACGCGCCCGTTTGCGTGCATAACGCAGCGCCTGGCCGAACGAACCCAGGCCAGTCAGCGGATCAGCTTTCGCGGCTTGAACCATGACGGGTGACACTCCTCGTGACATTCAATCGAGCCAAGGTAACCTTCAATAGGTTGGCATGGGGTGGTTCAGGTGCAGTGACTCGGCCACGGCCGCTTCCAGCTCCAGTGCCTGGCCCGCCTGCCACACGGCCGTGAAAGTCGTTGTGCCCAGCGCGGTCTCAGCTTCCTCCAGGGCCCGTGTTAGCTCAGACCGGTCTGCAAGCTGGACAGCACTTCCGATCTGGGTGCGGGCGGCCGCGGCCGCTCCGGCCAGGCGCACGGCTGCGCGCGGTTGGCCTCCTTGCGCCACCGTAATCGCCAGCCCAGTCAACAGATCAACCGCGCGATTACGCAGAATGCCGCCCTGCACGAGACACAGCCCCGCTTGATAGGCCGTCAATGCCTGGCGCAGGAGGCCGCGCCGGCGGTAAAGCAGACCGGCTGTCTGATGGGCGTGCGCGGCGATGTGCGCCGCTCCATAGGTCAAGTTGAGCGTCAACATTTCGGGCAAACGGGCTGCCGCCCGGTCGAGCTCGTCTCGTTCCATATCGTATTCGATCAGGTTTGCCATTTGCAGGCCCAGCAGCTCCGGGTCATCGACGGCGCGACACAGAATCACCGCCTCCTCGATCGTCCCAACCGCCTGGTCAAGGTCGCCGCGATAATAGTGCGCCAGCGACACCCCGGTCAGTGTCAAGGACTGCAGCCAGCGATCTCCAGACCGGTGGGCGACGGCAGCGGCCTGCTCGTGCAGCGGCCAGGCCTTTGCCTGCTCGCCCAGCAGCTCGTACTGCACGCTGATGTTGTGCAGCGAAAAGGCGATACCGCGCGTATCCCCCACCTGACGGTACAAATCCAACGCCGCCTGATGCAGCTCGATGGCGCGTCCAAACTCGGCGTGCATCCAGGCCATGGTCCCTGCCCCACGATAGGCCCGTGCTAAATCAACCGCCGGGGCATCGCCGGGCGCCCGCGCAATGGCCAGCTCGAGCCACTGTGCGCCCTCGACCAGGTAGCAGCGTTTCTCCCAGTAGCGGGCCAGACCACCCGCCAGGCGCAGACCAAACAACCGTTGTTCCTGACTGCTCTCGTGTGACAAAGCCCACTGCAGCAGGGCGCGCAAGTTGCCCTGTTCCAGGTACAGGCGGTGGGTCCAAACCTGCTGCTGTGGGCCGCGCAGACCGCTGGCCGCCTCCTCTACCAACGCCAGGAATGCATATGCGCCGCGCCAACGCAGCGCGTCCGCCTCGCCGGAGGCATGCAGCTGCTCCCAGGCATACGTCCGGATGACCTCTAACATGGCGTAGCGTGGTTCACCGTCGATTTCGCTGGCACGCACCAGGCTCTTGTCCACCAGCGAAGCCAGATCATCCAGGATGTCCCACCCCGCAGCCGGCGCAGGGTCTGGCACAACCGTCTCGGCCATTGCCAACGTCCAACCACCGGCCAGTACCGCCAGCCGGCGGAACAAAGTCTGTTCGTCCGCCCCCAGCAGGTGATAGCTCCAGGCGATTGCGTCGCGCAGGGTCCGTTGATGCGCTGGTGCATCGCGCCGGCCGCCGGCCAACACGTCGAGGCTGCTGTCCAGGCGGGCCAGGATCGCTGCTGGTGATAGGAGCTTGACGCGCGCAGCGGCCAGCTCGATCGCCAGTGGCAGTCCGTCGAGGCGAGTACAAATCGCGGCCACGGCCGCTGCGTTGTCGTCCGTCAGCCGGAAGTCTTGTTTGACGCCCTGGGCGCGAGCGACGAAGAGTTGGATGGCGGGTGGGGGTTGGGGGCTGG
>JAYRNS010000480.1:0-2599 GCA_041912075.1 Anaerolineae bacterium | reverse complement strand
TCCAACAGCATGAAGACGTTTGCCCCGTTGAAATAAGCGTGCGTGACGTCCAGATGGCTGGTGCGTACCGTCAGATCGTGCGCATACACTTGGTAGGTCACAGTGATCGTCGCTGCACCCGCGCACGTCACTTCCCACGCGTCCTTGGCCGTTTTGCGCCAGGTCAGTGCGGTACCGCCGGCATCGGTCACGGAAAACGCCTGCACGTGCCGGGCAAACTCGCGGATCAAGTACGACCCAGGCGTCCAGGCGGGCATCAGAAACGTGCAGACAGGCTGGTCCAGCCCGGTCACCGTGATACCCACATGGAACAAATGGGTGGCGGGTGCCGGCATGGCAATCGAATAGTTGATATTCAGTTGATTGGTGTCAGGCATAATGGTCCGTCGTTGGTCGTTATGAAATGGAACGTCTACAGCGGTGATGCGCCCCACCCCGTGGTCATACGAATCCACAGCAGCGCCACCGCCAGCAGTGTGGCCACCGCACACACCGTCCAGTCGGCCTGGCCAAACCGAACTTCGTGCCACACGCTGCGCGGGGCGTGGGCGCCAAAACCGCGCGCCGCCAAAGCCAGGCCCAATTCGTCGCTAAAACGGATCGAGCCGATCATGACGGCGACCAGTACTGGCAGATAGGCACGGAAGCGCTGCCACCAGTGTTGGCGCTCGGGCGTCCACCCGCGTACACGCTGGGCATCGCTGATACTCAGCCACAGACCGTAAGTGGTCGGCAGATAGCGCAGGGCCAGGCTGAAGGTCATGCCGTAATCGTACGGCAGCCCAAGCCGCACCAACCCGCGCACCAGGTCCTGCTGGTCGGTCACAAAGAGCAAAATAGCTGCGGCAAACGCCATCGCATTGGCGCGCAGGGCAAAACTGACTGCCTCCCACACCCCACCGGTCGTAATCGTCAGCGGTCCCCATGACAGAACAATCTGCCCGCTATCGGCGGCAAACAGCGGCTGCAAGAGCAGAATCAACACCGTCAGCGGTGCCATACGCGCCCACAACCAGCGCAGCCGGCTAACCGGGACGCCGGCCGACAGCAAGAGCGCGTGCGTCAGCAGCAGCAGACCGGCCAAAAACCAGACCTGCCGTATCACCAGCGCGGCCGTCAGCAGCACGGTCACCAGCAGCAGCTTGGCCCGCGGGTCGAGCCGGTGCAGCCACGAATCGCCGGGCACGTAGAGATCAAACTGCATGCGCCGCCTCCATCAAACCAGCGAGGGTTGCCGCCAGCCTGTCGACGGTCATCGCCGGCAGATCGAGCTGCTGAGCCAGGTGAACCAGCACCGGCGTTTCCAGCCCAGCCGCGGCCAGGAGCGTCTCCTGGGGCAGCAGCTCAGCCGGCGGACCATCGGCCAGGATCGCGCCGGCGTGCAGGATCACTACCCGCTCGGCATAGGCGGCCACCAGCGCCAGGTCGTGGGTTACCAGGATGATCGTGGCACCCTCATGGTGACGCTCGACCAACCAGTCCAGCAGCAGACGCGCCGCGTTGGGGTCGAGCCCCACGGTCGGTTCGTCCAGGACCAGGATCGGCGTCGCCAGCGCGGCGACTGCGGCCAGGCTGACGCGACCACGCTCGGCAAAACTGAGCAGTGCGGGCGGGCTGTCGGCCAGATCGATCAGCTGAAACCGGTCCAGCGCGCGTGTGACCCGCTGCTCGACCTCATCACTGGCCAGACCCAGGTTGCGCGGACCGAACGCAATCTCCTCGCGCACGGTGGCGCTGAAAATCTGCCGCTCCGCATTCTGAAAGAGAAAACCGACGTGCCGCGCCAGTGCACCCACCGGCTGGCGTGCTGCATCCTGGCCATCGACCAGCAGGCGACCGTGCTGCGCACGCAGCAGACCCACCAGGTGTTTGACCAGCGTCGTTTTGCCCGAACCGTTGGCCCCAACCAACGCCACGAACTGGCCCACCGGCACCTGCCAGGTCATGCCACTGAGAACCGGTGCGCCCGATTGGTAGGCGAATGCCAGGTTTGCGCAGTCCACGGCCAACGGCGCTGATATCGCAGTGGATTCGGGCGGGTGGTGCGGCGGCACTGGCACGGGTATGCGCGCAGGAACCAGTTGTCGCAGCGCCGCCACGGCGTCATCGACCGAGGCAAAATGGTCCTGGCGACCGCGGCGTGCAGCAACCCGGTTAGCCAGGGCTGCCAGCGATGGCACAGCCACTCCCCACCCCGCCAGCTCGGCCTCACGCGCAAACACCTGTTCCGGTGCACCGGCACATACGACCTGCCCAGCGTGCATCACCACGACCTGGTCGGCAAACCGCGCCACGCCTTCGGCGTCGGCCTCCGCCATGATGACCGTGATCTGCCGGTCACGACGCAGGTTATCCAGCGCGGCCAGCACCTCGGACCGGCCCTGGGGGTCGAGCCCGCTCAGGGGTGAATCGAGCACCAGGACAGCCGGCTGCATCGCCAACACCGCGGCCAGAGCCAGGCGGCGCTGCTGGCCACCCGACAGCTGGCCGGGAAAGCGCCCGTGCAGATCGTCGAGCCGCAGCGCGTGCAGCGCCCAGGCCAGGCGTTCGGCCATGAGGGGTCGCGGCATGCCGAGTGCTTCCAAGCCCCAAACGATTT
>JAYRNS010000479.1:0-11194 GCA_041912075.1 Anaerolineae bacterium | reverse complement strand
GGGTCAGGGCAACACCGCGCTGGAAACGACGCTCACGCACTTCGCTCAACTGGGCGCTGCCACCGCCGATGTCGACCACGACCCCCTGCGTGAGCGGCACCTCGTTCAAGGCCCCCAGCGTGCCGTAGTAGGCCTCTTGCTCACCGGTCAGGATGCGCAGGGATAGTCCGATCTCGCGACGAACCCGGTCTACGAAGGCTGGACCATTTGCGGCCTCGCGCACAGCGCTGGTGGCCGTGGGCAAGATGATGTCGACGTGTGTGCTGTCGCAGAAACGTTTGAACAAGCGCAGGGTCACCAGCGCGCGTTCCACCGCTTCCTCACTGAGCCCCTTGCGCGTCATGCCCTTGCGCAGACGCACGACCTCGCGGATCTCGTCCTCCAGACGGTAGGCGTAACCTGGTATCGCGTGCATCACCACCAACCGTGCGGTATTCGAACCCAGGTCGATGATCGCAGTGCGTACGGGTTGGATCGAAGTCATCGTTGGTTCTCGCTTCCTGGTGTCCGACCAAGGCGCAAAAGATGCCGTTTATGCAGCGAAGAACGGTTCACCAGCGGTCCACACCCGGCAGCAGCCGGTCCAGGAGATGGACTGTGACCCCGCCGGCTTCGCGCAGCACATAGAACAACTCGGCACGCTGTGAGCGGGAAATGGGGGAGGTGCGCGTGGGTGACGCCAATGGCTCGAACCCCAGCTCACGCGCCATCAACTTGAGGCGCATCATGTGAAACGGGTCGCTGACCAGCACGATGCGCCGTAGACCCCGTGCGTGCAGCAGCTCGGCCACGTTGCGCAGGCTTTCCCACGACGTTTCACCCTCTTCTTCGGCCAGGATGGCCGATGCTGGTACGCCGCGCGTCGCGGCATAGGCCTGCCCCACACCTCCTTCGCTGAATCGCTGGTCGAGCCCATTCCCGCCTGTGGTAATCAGCAGCGGCGCCATACCCTGCTGGTACAGCGTAATCGCATGATCGAGACGGGCACGCAGCACCGGTGACGGCCGCCCGTTCCACTGCGCCGTGCCCAGCACGACGATGGCATCGGCCGGGGCGGCTTCGTCCTGCTCGGACTGCACGTAGATCAGGAAGGTCAGTCCAACTGCGTAACAAATCGACATGACACCCACCAGGGCCAGCAAATTCCACAGTGTGCGAAAAAGGTCGTGCAAAACCCGACGTTGAGACGAACGCCGCCGTGCCATTACCCCACCAGCCCCATCCGCCTGCGCATGGCACCGTCGAAGTCACCGATAAACGCCCACCAGTTGGACAGTGGGCGGCCACGGAAGGTCAAGCCGTTGTGCGCACCGGGCACGTTCTGCATCCAATAAACAAACCAGGCCAGGCTGTCACCGCGCCAGCGCGTACAGTTGATCTGCTGGCGACTACGGCTGCCTTCGGGTGTCCAGTCTTCGATGTCGGTCCAGATGTAAGCCGGGTTGGCCCAATCGTAATCGCGGACGCCGTTGGGTGGGTAGTGCGCCCAGCCACAGCGCCCTTCGCCTGGTTTGCCGACGAAACGATCCCAAAACAGGTGCCGGTCGACGGTCCCCAACACCGCCTCGATCTGGTGCATGTGATCTTCCACCGCTTCGGACGGGCCGCGCTGGTAGTTGTAATGATACACGGTGTAGGTCTGGCCGAAAACCGGTAGGTCGTGTGGATCACGGTCACTGTTGCTGATGTCACCAAACGGGCCGGCCATGTTCGATTCCCACAGGTCGATCACACCACCGTGATAGCCCCACAGCCAGATCTCTTTGACACCCCGGGTCTCCACCCAGGTGCGCGCGTCGATACGCTGCATGATCGTGTGATAGTCGGTCATTGGCACGCGATGGCCGGGCTTGGGCCAGGTGGGCAGCGGTTCCAGGACTTCCAACGACTCGACGATCGTGTAACGCAGGCTTGGTGTCGCAGCCGGGTCTTTGTAGCCATGGTAGGTGCTGCCCAGCTGCAGGGCGTCGACGACCTGTGCGCTGGTGGTACGCACGTGCTGGCGCACCACTTCCAGCGGCGCACCCACGTCACCGGTCGCTCGGCGGTCGACCATCCCGTCACGTACCGGGTAGTAACTCACCATCAGTACCGGAACGACGAAGGGCAGTGATTCGTTTACCGGCCCCGGGCTGGCGGCCGCCGGGCCGCTCAAGCCGGCCACCGTGGAAGGCGGGGTCGTTTGACCCAGCCAGCGACGCAGCCAATCTCTGATCCCCATTCCTGTCAAATCCTTGCGGTGCCTAATGGTTGGACGGTGCCGCATATCGCTGTATGACGGCCACGACATCACTGTGACCGGCGGCGGCTGCGACTTCCAGGGGTGTTTGCCCGGCGTGGTCGAGCGCAGTCAGGTCGGCCTCATGTTCCAAGAGCCATGCCGCCATGCTGGCCTGGTCGAACTGCGCAGCGCCGTGCAGGGCCGTTGTCACGCCTGTTCCCTGGTTGACGTCGGTGCCGGCCGCCAGCAGCAGCTTGGCCACCTGCTTGCGGTTCGTGATGGCCGCGTGGTACAGCACTGGAATCCCATGGGCACCCGTGGCGTGGGCCAGCCCCTGATCGGCGCGCAAAAAACTGGTCACCGCGTCGACGCGGCCGAGCATGGCTGCCGTGCAGATATCGAGCGGCGCCCCGGCCGCCAACAAAAATTCGGCGATGTCACGCCGGCCGACCTGGGCCGCCGCCGCCAGGGCTGTTTCGTCCCAGCTGGCGTTGGCGTTGAGCAGCGTCGGATGCTGTCCCAGCAGTTCCTGGACCCGCAGCAGGTTGCCATGGGCATTGGCCACGAACTCGTCGATCAAGTCTTGTGATAGCGGCTGGCTGTCGTCCACCGCGGCCTCCTTCATGCGATCCTCCAACCCAGAGACGTCTTGCATAAGTCACACCGAAGTATACCATCGAACCACCCGAATGGCCCAAGACCTGGTTTCTGAATTGGGCCAATTCGCGGTACAATGCGGTCACCACATCCCACGAGGTAACCCACCATGACGATCCTGCGTGTCCTGGAGTCGTGTCTGTACGCAACTGACCTGGTGGCTGCTGAGACGTTCTATCGCGACGTGCTCGGCCTGTCCGTCTACGCCCGCGTGCCGGAACGGCACGTCTTCTTTCGCTGTGGACAGGGCATGTTTCTGGTGTTCAACCCCCAGCGCACAGCCATTGCCAGCGGCGACGTGCCCACGCATGGCGCTCACGGGCCGGGGCACGTGGCGTTTGCCATCGATCCGGCTGTCATACCGATGTGGCGTGAGCGTTTGCAGGCGTACCGCGTGGCCATCGAGACGGAAATTACCTGGCCAGGCGGTGGCCGGTCTCTGTACTTCCGCGATCCAGCTGGCAACAGCGTCGAGCTGGCGACCCCACAGACCTGGGCCTACGACGAGTAAACGCAGGAGGCAACCATGACTGAAGCCGGCTACAATCGGTTTCCTACCATCCATCGTGATACGGTGGTATTCGTGTGCGAGGATGACCTGTGGACCGTCGCCGCCAGCGGTGGCCTGGCACGCCGTCTCACCTCGAACCCTGGGCATGCGACGGCGCCAGCCTTGTCGCCCGATGGTGCCTGGCTGGCCTACACTGGCCGCGAAGAGGGTCATTCCGAAGTCTACCTGATGCCGGCGGCGGGCGGACCGGCGCGTCGGCTGACCTACCTGGGTGCAATCGACCGCGTGGCCGGCTGGATGCCGGACGGGCAATCGATCATCTTTGCCAGTGATGCCGGTCAGCCGTTTGGCGCCATGACCTATCTCTACCAGGTCAGCCGCGAGGGGGGTGAACCGCAGCGCCTGGCGACCGGGCAAGCCGTCAGTGTGTCCTTTAGCCCTGACGCTGGTCAGGTCATCGGCCGTTACACGACCGATCTGGCGCGCTGGAAACGTTACCGCGGCGGCCTTACGGGCGACATCTGGATCGACGCCGATGGTCAGGGCGCGTGGCGCCGTTTGATCCGGCTGCCAGGCAACGTGGCGCTCCCGTTATGGATCGGCGGTCGTATTTACCTCGTCTCCGATCATGAAGGGATTGGCAATCTATACTCCTGTCGTCCTGATGGCAGCGATCTGCGCCAGCATACCCATCACGACGATTATTACGTCCGCCACCCAGCCACCGACGGCCAGCGCATCGTCTACCATGCGGGGGCAGATCTCTTTTTGTTCGACCCGGCCAGCAACCACACGCAGCGCATCGCCGTGGAGCTGCGCAGCTCGCGGACGCAGCGCAGCCGGCGCTTCGTTGAACCGGCGCGCTACCTGCAGAGTTACGATCTGCACCCCAGCGGCCACGCGCTGGCGATTACAACCCGTGGCAAGCCTTTCTTGCTGGCCAATTGGGAGGGAGCGGTCATCCAACTCGGTGCACCACACGGCGTACGCTACCGCCTGGCGAGCTGGCTGCATGATGGCGAGCACATCGTGGTGGTGAGTGACGCCTCGGGCGAGGAACGGCTCGAAGTGCACCCCACCGAGCTGGGTGACGAAGAACCAGTTCTCCTCAATGATCTCGACATTGGCAGTCCAATCGCCCTGGCCGCCGCGCCACAGCAGAATCAGGTACTCCTGAGTAACCACCGCAACGAGCTGATTCTCGTCGACCTGGACACGCATTCGCTGCGGGTACTTGACCGCAGCGTGCACAATACGATGCGTGGCCTCGCCTGGTCACCGGATGGCTGCTGGGTCGCATATGGTTTTGCCGATACCGGGCAGACGTCGGTCATCAAACTGTGCCGTATCGAGACGGGTGAAACGGTCGTTGTCACCAAACCAGTGCTGCGCGATGTGGCACCAGCTTTCGACCCTGATGGAAAATATCTGTACTTCCTTTCGGCGCGTGAGTTCGACCCGGTGTTCGACAACCTGCATTTCGATCTGAACTTTCCCTGGGGTATGCGCCCTTATCTCATTACCCTCCGGGCCGACTTGCCATCGCCATTTGTTGCCATGCCGCGCGCGTCCGGCAAAAAGGGCATGGCCCACAAAACAGAGGAAGCAGAAACCGACGAAACACTACGGATCGATTTGGAAGGCATCAGCGAGCGGATCATGGCATTTCCGGTCGCGGCCGGGCGTTACGGTCAAATCCGCGGGATCAAAGACAAAGCGCTCTTTTCGGTCTTCCCGGTGGAGGGATTGCTCAACCAGCCGTGGCATCCAGTTGTGCCGCCGGCCAAGGGGCGGCTCGAAGCGTACGATTTCGAGGACCAGAAATCAGACGTGCTGGCGGAGAACATCACCAACTTCGACGTGTCGCACGACGGTCAAACCCTGATCTACCGCGCCGGCAACCGCCTGCGCGTGTTCAAAGCGGGTGAGAAACCCGACAGCAACAGCGGTGGGCCGGGGCGCAAGAACGGGTGGATCGACCTGAGTCGCATCAAGCTGCTGGTCGAGCCGCACCAGGAGTGGCGCCAGATGTACCGTGAGGCCTGGCGGTTGCAGCGCGACCATTTTTGGACCGAGGACATGTCGGGTGTCGACTGGCAGCACGTCTACCAGCGCTACCTGCCCCTGCTGGAACGGGTCGCCACCCGTGCCGAGTTCTCGGACTTGATGTGGGAGATGCAGGGTGAGCTGGCCACCTCCCATGCCTACGAATATGGCGGTGACTACCCGGCCGATCCCGAATATGACCAGGGTTTCCTGGCGGCGGAGTTTCGTTACGACGAGGCCGGGGATGGTTATGTGCTCGAACGAATCGGCCAGGGTGATGTGTGGGACGACACCGCCAGTTCACCCCTCCAGCGCCCTGGACTCAACCTGCGGCCGGGTGATGTGCTCGTGGCGATCAACGGCCGTCGCCTGAGCCGCACGCTGTCCTGGCGCGAGATGCTGGTCAACCAGGCTGGCAACGACCTGTTCTTGTCCTTTCGACTGGCTGCTTCGGGTACCCTCTCCACCGTGTTGGTGAAAGCCCTGCGTGATCCAACGCCGGTCTATTATCGCGAGTGGGTCGAAACCAACCGTGCGCGCGTCCACACCGCGACCGCGGGGCGGGTGGGTTATGTACACATCCCCAATATGGGACCGCATGGTTATGCTGAATTCCATCGTGGTTTCCTGGCCGAAGTGGAGCGAGAAGGGCTGATCGTGGACGTGCGCTATAACGGCGGGGGGTACGTATCCCAGCTGATCCTGGAGAAACTGGCACGCCGGCGCATTGGTTACGACGTGTCACGGTGGAGCCAGCCCAGCCCCTATCCGCTGGAATCGGTGTTGGGTCCCATGGTGGCGCTGACCAATGAACAGGCCGGCTCTGACGGTGACATGTTCAGCCACGCCTTCAAACTCATGAAGCTGGGACCGCTCGTCGGCAAACGGACCTGGGGTGGCGTGATCGGCATCAACGTACGCAACTCTCTCGTCGACGGCGGCTTCACCACACAACCCGAATACTCCTCGTGGTTCGAGGATGTTGGCTGGGGCCTCGAAAACTACGGCACCGATCCCGATATCGAAGTCGACATCACGCCTGAAGACGATATCGCCGGTCGCGACCCCCAGCTGGAACGCGGGATTACCGAGATCCTGCACCGCCTCGCCGAGACCCCTCCCAAACTGCCCGATTTCAGCCAGCGTCCCCAGCGCAGACTGCCGAGATTCTGATTCTGGATTCTGGATTTTGGATTGCAGAGGTCCCAATCCAAAATCCAAAATCGATAAACCCTATACAAAGACTTGACATTCTGTACAAGGTGCGTTATACTCATGCCCGATGATTGTTCATGGTTTGGGTAAGTAATGAACGAGGTGGTGAATGACAGAGGATTTTTGGCCTGAGAGCTTTTCTGATCATCCATTGTACAATATCAAAGCGGTCGAGCAGGCCACGGGCTTGTCCTCGGCCACCTTACGGGCATGGGAGCGTCGTTACGGCGTGTGTGCACCGCAGCGCAGCGACAGCGGTTACCGGCTCTACTCGGACCGCGACATTGCTCTGTTGCGCTGGCTCAAGCGCCGCGTCGATGAGGGTATCACCATCAGCCAGGCCGTGGCCATGTTGAGCCTGCGGGCCGCGCCAGAACCCGTCGAAAATGGGAACGGTGGCCATCGGGTATCCACCGATACCCTCCAGGAGCATCCAACGCAGGCCGACTTGCGGCGCCGCCTCACCCTGTCGCTGTTGGATTTCGATGAACAGAACGCAGATGTCGTGCTGAGCGAGAGTTTTGCCCTGCACGGTGTGGAAACATCGTGCGAGCGGATCATTGTCCCGGTTCTGGTCGACTTGGGTGAACGCTGGCACCGCGGGGAGATTTCAGTGGTGGCCGAGCACTTTGCCACGCACTACCTGCGGCGCAAGCTTGACGGCCTGGTCAACCTCACGCCGATCCACGCCGAGAGCCCTACCATCGTTGTAGGGTGTGCGCCGGGTGACTGGCATGAGATTGGGTTGGTGCTGCTTTCATTCTATCTGCGCCGCCATGGCTACCACGTGATCTACCTGGGGCAAAACGTCCCGCTCGAACACCTGGTCGGTGAATTGGAGCGTCTGCGTCCGGTGCTGTTGATCATGTCGGCGGCCACCCCCGAAACGGCGCGCAACCTGGCTGAGGTCGCACGCGTCGTCGCGTCGCTGCCCCCACCACGACCACAGTTTGGTTACGGCGGCCGCGCCTTCAACACACAACCCGAGCTGCGCAGCGAGGTCGAGGGGCACTTTCTCGGCGAAAGCGCGGTCGATGCCGTAGAACGGATACGAACACTGGTCCATCAGATCAGCCGGCAGCGCATCTTAGGCATCGTAAAAGAATGACTTCCCGTGAATTGCTGTGAAATCCCATGAGATTGCAGGAAGTCATTCTTGTGCGAGCCCTTGTCGCGTGCAGCCGAATTCGAGGTGTAACATGCGCGATCACAAGGTGATCGTCATCGGCGCGGGGATTGGTGGGCTGACGACGGCCGCCATGCTGGCCCAAGCCGGCTACCAGGTTACGGTTCTGGAGGCACACGTCGACCCGGGTGGCTGTGCGGCGACCTTTTATCACCAGGGATACCGGTTTGATGCGGGTGCCACGTTGGTGGGCGGTTTCCAGCCGGGCGGTCCGCATTGGCAAGCCGGCCGGCTGCTGGGAATTGACTGGCCGGTGCGACGAACCGAACCAGCCATGCAGTTCTGGCTGCCCGACCAGGTGATCACCCGTCATGGCGATCCAGCACAGTGGCAAACGGAGCGGCAGCGTGCGTTTCCGGGTGCCCCGGCTGAACGTTTCTGGCGTGCCCAGGAACGCTTGGCCGATCGCGTCTGGCAGTTTGCCAGCGGCGTGCCGCCCTTCCCCCCCGTCGATCTGGGTGAAGCCGTGCAGCTGGCTGCGCACGTTCGCCCCGCTTATGTCAGCCTTCTGCCCTACGTGTTCCAGACCGTACGCGGCTGGGCCGACCGGCTGGGTGCAACCGATCCCAACCTGCGCACGTTTGTCGATGCGCAGCTGCTCATCAGCGCACAAACCACGGCCAGCCGTGCGAATGCGTTGTACGGAGCGACGGCGCTCGACCTGGCGCGGCAGGGCGTGTTTCACGTGGCGGGTGGTGTCGGTGAAATCGCCGCGCGACTGGTGGATGCGCTGAAACGCCACGGCGGGCAAATCATCTTCCGGCAGAAAGCCGCGCGCATCGACGTGCGCAGCGGGCGCGCGACCGCCGTGCACACGGTCAAAGGTCAGGTGTGGGAGGCCGACAGCGTGGTGGCTAACCTGACGCCCTGGAACCTCGAACAGCTTCTGGGCGTGCAAACGCCAACAGTGACCGCAGCCACCCCGATGTGGGGTGCTTTTATGCTCTATTTGGGCGTCGACGCCGATGCCATTCCAGCCGATCTGGCCAGTGACCACCATCAAGTCGTGCTCGATCCCAGCCAACCGTTGGGCGAAGGCAACAGTGTCTTTGTCTCGATCGCGCCGGCCTGGGACGAGCGACGCGCCCCGCCAGGCCAGCGGGTGATCACCCTGTCAACTCATACGGCTATTGAGCCGTGGTGGCAGCTGCGGCAAAACCCGGCGCGAGAACAAGATTACATCGCTCGCCGGGAAGATTACACCGAACGCCTGCTGCGTGGCCTGACCCAGGTGCTGCCCGATGTCCGGTCACATATCCGTCTGCACTTACCAGGTACGCCGGTAACGTTCCAGGATTTCACACACCGTCATCTCGGGCTGGTCGGTGGTTTTCCCCAGACCAGCCTGCTGCGTGCGCGCAGCCCCGCCACACGCCTGCCCAACGTCTGGTTGGTCGGCGACAGTGTCTTTCCCGGACAAAGCACGGCCGGTGTCACCCTGGGTGGTCTTCGGGTTAGCACGACCATGCAGCGACAGGGCGCAAAGACCACCCTGGGTGGTCTTCGGGTTAGCACGACCATGCAGCGACACAATACCCGGATGCCGCTGTCCTATCCGGGAGTGCCAACCGACCACGATCCTGCCCTGGCAGGCTGAGCAGTCACGACTTCGTTTGGCCGAATTGACCAACCGGTGTATAATAAAAGCAGGTCTGTAGGATAGTTCACAATCTATCGTGATCGCGGCTGGTCCTGTTCTGGTCCCGTCGCTGTTACTCCAATCAGACAAATTGCCTGAACCGAACTGAAATCAGGGGTCAAATGTTAGGATACTCATATACGATCTTAATGCTGCTCTAATGAAACCAACGTTACAATAGACGGAATTGTTTTTTGATAAGAGCAACTATTGGGTGTGATGTAGAGCATAGGGGGCGAAAAAATGATCAAACATACAAAACAACCGCCGCTGGCGCAAGTTCTGGCCCATCTGCCTGAAGACGATCCGTCGTTTGGCCAGGTGGTGGCGATGTCTAGCTACCACCGTAACGATATCATCGCTTCGCCCGGCGATCTCAAGGACAAATTACATATTCTGATGGATGGCCGGGCCCAGTTGGTCTCAACCAACGCGGAAGGTCGCCGTTTGGTATTGGCGACCTTGGAAGCGGGGTCGATTTTTGGCGAAGGGGCCCTGCTCGACGGTATCACCGCCGACGCTATGGCCGAAGCCCTGACCGAATGCACCGTCTGGGTGCTGCCGCGCAGCCAGGCGCGCGTCATGACCGAACGTTACCCGATTCTCGGTTGGGGGCTGCTGCAGACCTTTGGCAAGCGGCTGATGCAGGTCGAATCCCGGCTGGAAGACGTTGCCTATAAGAAGCTGCCCGAACGCCTGGCTGCCCTGCTGCTGGAATTGGCTGGCAACGAAGAGACCACCATCACTGGCACCAGCCACCAGGCCCTGGCCGACCGGTTGGGCACTTACCGGGAGACGGTCAGCGCCATTCTGCGCACCTTCAAGCGCGAAGGATGGGTCGACCTGGGTTACCGGCGCATCCGTATTCTGGACGTCCCCGCTCTCGAGACAGCTGCCAACAGCTTCTAAATCGTTTGTCATTGGAATGTGAAAGCCGGACTTGTCGACAAGCCCGGCTTTTTTGATGGGTCTTTAATTAGACAACAGCCGCGCCTCGCACGCGTGCGCGACACCGCAGCGCTGGCAGCGCACCGGCTCGTTGTGCGAGCGTGGCACATCGTCCAACATCTGTGCGGCACGCATCTCGGCCAGCACCGCCAGCAGCTCGGTCCGCAGCGCTGGGGTGTAGTCGATGCGAAACGTAGCACCCTCACCGTAATGAATCAGACCGTATGCCGGCGCGGTCTGCCATTGTTCTTCCACCAGCAAACAGTAGGCGGCAAGCTGCATGATGTGCCCCGGATAGGGCTGCGCCGGCCGCCGGCCGGTTTTGACCTCGACCGGTATCGGAGCCTCACCGTGTGTCACCGCAACCAGGTAGTCGGGCTTGCCAATCAGCCCGTACTGCCGGCTCACGAAAGGCCGGGCCACCGGCTGCCAGGCCTGGCTGTCGCTGTAGACAACCTCACCGGCCGGCAGCCCACCACGCGCCCGGCGCTGACGACCCAGCCGCAACAGCCACAGGCCGAGAAGTAGTGTGGTGAGTAGAACGATGAAGAGGAGAAGGGGCATGTTGGATTTTGGATGTTGGATGTTGGATGTTGGATGTTGGATTTTGGATTGCGGAGGGTTAGCCTTCGCGGGAGGTGCCGCCGTCGTAGGGGAGGATGATGATCGGCACGTTCTCCGGGTTCCACTGAGAAAACCATTCGATGTCGGCCGGGTTCATACGGATGCAGCCGCGCGAGGCGGGGTAGAGACCCATGGCATCGAGCTGCT
>JAYRNS010000478.1:0-3264 GCA_041912075.1 Anaerolineae bacterium | reverse complement strand
GCCGTGATGGCCAAACTGGACGCACTCTCCGCACGGCTCGAAGGACCTGAAGCTGTGCATCGTGTCGATCTCAGCGAGCTGCACACCCGCCTGGCAGAAATCGAGCGGAAACTGGACCGGGAATGACAGGAGTGAGGTCAACATGACAACCGGCGCTTCGACCAGACCGTCTGGACGAACGATGCTGATTGCGGCCGTCGCCCTGGTGGCAGCGGCGCTGTTTATGCTGCCGACGACGACCGGCACGCTGGGCCTGATCACAAAACCGATCCCGGTGTTGTGCATGGCGCTGTGGCTGGCGCTGCAGCCGGTCAAGAAGCGTTTTCAAATCGCGGTGATCGTCGGTTTACTGTTCGGCGCAGCCGGCGACCTGCTGCTGGAAATCGGTGACAGCACCTTCATCTTTGGGCTGGTGGCATTTCTGATCGGCCATCTGGCGTACATCTACGCCTTCTTGCAGGACTGCCGGCGACCGAGCTGGGGTTGGGCGGCTGTGGCCTACCTCTTTGGCGTCATCGCCTTCTTGGTGCTGTACCAGGCGGGCAACCTGGGGGCCATGACGGTGCCGGTGGCCGTATACGTGCTGGTGATCACGACGATGCTGTGGCGCGGCTTGAGCCGGCTCAATGCACCCGGGGTGGTCCCGTTATCGGGGCGTTGGGGTGCGCTCGGCTCGCTGTCGTTCACGATCAGCGACAGCGTCCTGGCTTACAGTATGTTCGTGACACGCTTCGACCTGTCCAGCCTGATCATCATGACGACCTACTGGCTGGGGCAGCTGGGCATCACCCTGGCCGCGGCGACGCAGACGCCAGCCGAGGCGCCAGCCACTTCCGTTAACTGATGCCTTGTTCCACCCACAAAGTAGCCGCCAGCTCGCGGCCAATCACGTGCTCGTGGCCAGCAAAAGCCAGACGCAGTGGTCCCCCAAATGGTCCCTGTGACACAAAGTGCAGCCCGGTGCCCGGCAGCAGACCCAGCTCGGCGATGTACTGCAGCTTTGCGCTCTCACGCGTCCGCACACGGCTGACGCGCAGGTGCGCACCGGGTTGGCAGTACAGCAGACAGATGTCGTTCAGCACCGGCATGATACCGTCTTTGGACGGTATCGGTTCGCCGTGCGGGCAGCGCGTAGGATAACCGGCCAGCGCGTCCATACGATCCTCCAACAGGCCGTTGACCCCCAGTTCCAGCTGATCGGTCAGTTCGTGTGCTTCATCCCAGCCAAAACCCATTACCCTCACCAGGAACACCTCGATCAGGCGATGGCGGCGAATCGCCGGCATCGCATGCCGCGCGCCTTCGGTGGTCAGCAATATCCCCTGGTAGGGTGCTTGTTCGATCAAACCGCTCTCGCGCAGCCGCCGCACCATCCGTGAGACAGCCTGAATCGACGCGTCCATCGTCTCGGCCAAAGTAGACAGTGAGACATGCCCGTCGTTGTCCTGCTGCAGGCGGTAGAGTTCGGCCAGATAGTGCTGTTGCGCCTTGCTAACCACGATTCACCCAGGGTGTAAATTGAGTTACGCCAGGGGTCAAACTCCACATTCACCATGGGCGCTTGACACACCGACGAACGAGGTATAGTATATGCTAAATGCGAATCATTTGCAACTGCGCATAGAGACATAGACTCATAGGTACCGCAGGCAATGGACACGACCCGTGAACAGCTGCGCGTCAGCGGACTGCGCGCAACACCGCAGCGTATGTTGGTGTTGCACATTCTCGAAGAAGCCGGCGAGCATCTGGATGCCGATACGATCTGGCGGCGCGCCCGGCTGCATGACCCCGACATCAGCCTGGCCACCATCTATCGTACGTTGACCCGGCTCAAGGACATGGACCTGGTAACCCAGCGTTTCTACGACCGCGATCATAAACGCGAGTTTTTCGCAGCGGTCAACCAGGAGGAGCGCTTCTTCTTTACGTGCCGCAGCTGCAAACGCGTACTCCAGCTGCACACACCGCTGCTGGCCCAGGCGCGGCGCCAGTGGGAGCGGGAGCTGGGGCTGGTGTTTTCGCAGGGCTGCATGTGCTTCGATGGTTACTGTGCGGACTGTGCGCAGCATCTTATGCTGCAGGCTGACGAGGAGGCGCAACCGGCTGAGTGTCTGGCGTGACCCAGGCCATGGACAAACCAGGCACTGCCGCATGAGCTGACGGTCAACACGTGGGGAGGACACGAGCTGCCACCCGTGCCCTCCCGGCTGAACATTTGGGCTGCTGTCAAGCCACCAGGACCCGTCCGCCGAGGCGGTACTGCATCCTGATTATCCCGCCTGTTCGTTTTTCAGTCTAACATGGGCGGGCGGCACTGTCAATTCTCTCGGGAGGATCATTCTCGTATGCTGTGTGCGAAAACGCTCATTCCGATCGTGTGCGCAATCCTGCTCGCCGCCTGTGCTGCTCCCACACCCGCGGCGCCGCCAGCCTCACCAGCCCCCGCGGTCGACCTGAACGGCATCAAGACCTACCTGCTCGACCAGACTGCTGCCCTCAAGACGAGCACTACCGCACTCAAGACGGCGGCGAATCGCTACTATACCCTGGCTGAGGCCAACGCCTTCGATTACGATCGGCTCTGGCAGGAACAGGCGGCCGCCGTCACACCCGTGATCGAAGCCGCACGGTCGGCCTGGGTTGCAGCCAGCCCGCAGTACGAGAAGATGGAGGGAATCGTGGCCGGCACGCCAGCACTCAGCGAGTTCGACGTCATACTCGATGCCGGGGCCAGTGCGACCGAGGACCCCGAACATGCGGTGCCCTTCGACCTGAAATTACCCGATGGCCGCGTGCTGGCACAGCCTGGTAACCTCTTTGGCGTTACTGAGAGCACGCTCTGGGGTACGTTCGCCGCCTACAGCGCCGCAGTGGCGGCTGACTGGGATCGGGATGGCACCGTCGAGTTTGGCGAAACGCTGCCCGACGCCGCCGTGCTCATGGCCAGCGCCGATGCCCTGGACCGCTATGCGGGTGACTTGATGACAGCGGCCCAGGCCTGGACACCGAGCAGCGCCGATGCGTTCACCGCGCTGGTTGTAATGGTGCCGACCATGAGCGAGTATTTTGCCTCGTGGCGCGACTCGCGCTTCGTCACTGGCGATGCCTCGACGCAGCGTTATTTCGTAGCTATCTCGCGCCTGGCCGACATGCAGGACATCCTGGGCGGTCTGCAGGTCGTATACCAGCAGGTTCAGCCGCTGGTCGAGACCGTGGATGCGGCACAGGCCCGGCAAATTGGCCAGGACCTCGACAGCCTGC
>JAYRNS010000477.1:0-1729 GCA_041912075.1 Anaerolineae bacterium | reverse complement strand
TAGGATCACATACCCAAACCACTGCTTCATGCTGTCGCTCAAGACGACGATCCCCAGGATCGCCACCACCGCGACGAGCACGGCATCGAGATAGAGCGCGAACGCTTGCCCCGCCGCCAGTTTTGCCGCCTTCGCCAGAAACATCCAGAACATCTCGTACGAGCCTGCCAGCGTAATCACTCCCACGAACAACATCGGGAGGGCCGTGACCCACAGATAGGTCGACTTCCACATTTTGATCAACACCGTCGTGGCGATACAGAGCGCCAGCGTGCCCAGCAATTGATTGGCCGCGCCGAACATCGGCCAGATGGTGGAAATGCTTCCGGTCCCGATCAAGTAGGCCCAGGAACCCACGACAAACGCACTGCTCAGCAACACGCCGGGCCACCAATTCATCTGTCGAAATGGCGCATACACCCGCCCCGCCATTTCCTGAATCAGGTACCGCGCGACACGTGTCCCCGTATCGATCGTCGTCAGGATAAAGAGCGCCTCGAAGACCAGCGCGAACTGGTACCAGTAGGCCATCAACCCAGCCATTCCCGGCAGCGCGGAAAAGATTGAGGCCATGCCCACAGCCAGTGAGACCGCACCACCGGGCCGCCCTGCCACGTTTACCTCAACCATCTGCGACAATTCTGCAATACGGGATGGCGCGAAGCCCATGGCCGTCAGGGTCTCTGCGGAGAGCATCGTGTTGATCGCCAGATAGTCACCTGGAATCAGCACCGAGGCTGCAATCAACGCCATCACCCCGACGAAACTTTCCAATAACATCGCCGCATATCCCACCACGGCCTGCGATTCCTGCTCGATCATCTTGGGAGTCGTCCCGGAGGACACCAGCGAATGAAAGCCCGATACGGCGCCGCAGGCGATCGTAATGAACAGGAACGGGAACAGCGTGCCGGGAATAATCGGTCCACCGCCGTTGGCGAACGAAGTCAACCGCGGCATCTCGATCGTCGGCGCCATGAGGATCACGCCGAACCCCAGCAGGAACACCACACCCAGCTTCATAAAGGTGGAGAGATAGCCGCGCGGCACCAGCAACATCCAGCCCGGCAAGACCGACGCCAGAAATCCGTAGCCGGCCAACAACCAGACGAGTGCCGGCTTTTCAAACTCGAACATCCAGGCATAGGACGACTGCCCCACCACGCGTCCGAACAACACCGCGGCCACCAGCAGCACCACCCCGATCACCGAGACTTCCGCCACTGCACCGGGGCGAAACTTCTGAAGATAAAACCCCATGATGAATCCGATAGGGATCGTCATCGAAATCGTGAACGTACCCCAGGCGTTGTAGTACAACGCGTTCACCACCGCGAATCCCAGTCCGGCCAGCGCCACCACCACGATGAACAACACGGCCACCGCCGTCGCCGTCCCGGTGATGGACCCCAGTTCATCGTGTGCGATCTCCGGTAACGAGCGGCCGTTGCGCCGCATCGAAGCGACCAGGATAATGAAGTCCTGCACCGCCCCCGCGAGAACGGCCCCGATGACCAGCCATAGGAATCCGGGGAGAAATCCGAACTGCGCCGCCAGCACTGGGCCGAGCAACGGACCAGCCCCGGCAATTGCCGCAACGTGATGGCCGAACAGGACGACTCTATTGGTGGGATGAAAGTTCACCCCGTCGTTCAAGCGCACGGCCGGAGTCAGACGATTGTCATCTAGTTGGACGACGTGACGCGCCAGCCAGCGACCGTAGAATCGG
>JAYRNS010000476.1:0-3085 GCA_041912075.1 Anaerolineae bacterium | reverse complement strand
GTCGAAGGTGGTGCTGACCCCGTTGACCGTAACGGTGTACGTCCCTTCCGCCAGCTCGACTACGTTGATGGGGATGGCAATGCGGAACGGCAGGCCAAGCACATCAGGTGGGCAAGCAGGGTCGGGGGAAGAGGCCAGCAGATCGATCGTGATCGCCTGGCCTTCGACACGCTGCTTCATCTCGGCCAGCTGGGCGCACAGATCGGGCCATTCGCCGCTGACCAAGACATCGACGGGAATGGGCGACCCTACGCCCACCTCGATCGACACGTTTGACACCGGCATCGGCCGCAGATCGGGCGCTGCTGTGCCTGGCCTTGACGTAGCGGCGGGCACCCGCGAGGGCGCGGTCTGGCAGGCCGCCAAGAGCAAGACAGCCGGCAGCGCCACAACCATTGACTTCCACAAAATCATACGATCCATTCTCATTACCTTCATGCTCCTTGCATCTATTTGCCGACCATGTGTTGATCGCTTCACCGTGAATAGACGGTGCAGACACCCGTCTGGTTTCTTAAATTGAGCGCTGTGATGCACCCCAGGCCGCCAGCGGTTTTGACGCCGGTCAACGGCGGTGGTAGGATGATATCATCAAGAGGAGGAACAAACATGCCCGACAGAATCCTGGTGGCTTATGCCACACGCACCGGTTCCACCGCCGGTGTTGCCGAAGCAATCGGCCAGACGCTGGCCGCAGACGGCATGCAGGTGGACGTGCGTCCCATGACCGAGATCACTGACCTGGCGCCCTACCGGGCCGTCGTCGCCGGCAGCGCCATCCAGAACAAACAGTGGCTGCCCGAAGCGACGCAGTTCGTGGAAACCCACCGCGCCGCCCTGGCGCAGCGACCGTTCGCCGCATTTTTGGTCTGCATGACGCTGGCAATGCCCAAACATGATTACCGCGCCCAGGTGGCCGGCTGGCTGCAGCCGGTGCGCACCCTCGTGCGGCCGGTCAGTGAAGGACTCTTCGCCGGCGTGCTGGACATCAGCAAAGTGCCGACATGGCGCGACCGTCTGATGTTTCGCATCAGCGTGCTGTTCGGTGTCTGGTCCGAAGGCGATCATCGCGACTGGGAAGCCATTCGCACGTGGGCAGCACAGCTAAAGCCCTTGCTCGCATCCTAACCGCATAGACAGACTTCCGAAGTCTCGGGACTTCGGAAGTCTGCTCCAATCCACTCAATCCGCTCCCCCTACTCCCTACTCCCTCCTTCCATTCCCCAATGGTCTCACCGCGTCTGGTCGGCCCGTTCCCACCAGCCAACCGTGCTGACCACACCGCCGATACTGGTTAGAATCACCAATGCGATGCTGGCCAGCCCCAGGGGTTCGCTCTGTGTATACAACGCCGGTATGGCCCATGGGAAATACTCTCCCCGACCGATGATCACACTCACCTGTGCCAGGACCACCAGCAGGATCATCATCCCCACCGGCGGTAGATACCCATGCCCGGCACAGGCAATCAACGCAATCGGTGTGACCAGCAGCATCGTCAAACCGGCGGCCACGGCTGTCGTCACGACCCCCTGCTCGATCACGTGCACTGGAACGGGTGGGAGACGCAGCGCGATGCCCACCACTAAGCCAAGCAAACACACCTCAGCCGTCAGCACCAATGACCACGCCGCCGCAATCACGAATTTAGCCAGGACGATGGCCGGTCGTGCCGTGGGCAGCGCCAGCAGGTCTTTGATCGTGCGATCCGAAAATTCGCGCCCGAACGCCCAGATACTGACCATACTAAACAGAAACATGCCGCCTACGGCGGTTCCCTGGGCGAGAAAACCGAGGTAGGTCGGCCAATCGGCGGTTCCCATCGTCAGCTGCGCCTTGGCACTGATCAGCCCCACCCGGCGCGCAAACTCTGGGTCTTTGAGGATGACCATAAAGAAGCCGCCGCCGAGGGGCAGCATGGCAAACGCCAGGGCGGTAAACAGCGGCATCTTGGAGCGGCGCGCTTTGAGGGCTTCGACCCAGATCGCCGGCCACAGGTTACTCATGGCGTTGCGGCCCCATCCATACCGACGAGACGCAAGAAATAGGCCTCCAGGTCCTCTTGTTCGACGGCCAACATCGTCGGGGGACAGCCAGCGTGCACCAGCCGGGTGGCGACGTCATCCGGCCGCTCGATTGCCAGACGATCTGTGACCTGGATAGTGCCATCGCCGGTGATGCCGGCCGTAAAGCCGGCCGTCACCAGCACGGCGCAGGCTGCCGGCAGTTCTCGTGCCGCCACCACCAGACGCTGTCGCCGGTTGTTCTCCAATTCATCTGCATCCAATTCCTGCAGTAGACGCCCGCCATGGATGATGCCGATGCGCTGCGCCAAACGGGACACCTCGGCCAGGATGTGACTGGACATGAAAATCGTGACGCCCCGCGTCGCCACGAGATCGATGAGCAAGTTGCGCACTTCGACGATTCCCGCCGGGTCCAACCCATTGGCCGGTTCGTCGAGAATCAACAGCTCAGGGTTGTGCAGCAGCGCCTTGGCCAGGCCGAGACGCTGTACATTGCCGTGCGACAGCGTGCCGGTGCGCCGGTCGGCGTACGTCGCGAGACCAAGCTGCTCGATGACACGATCCACGGCCGGCCGCGGTGTGCCCGGCCGCAGGCGGCGCATCACCTCCAGGTTCTCGCGTACCGTGAGATCAGGGTAGGCGTCCGGTGTCTCGACCAGGTAGCCAACTGAACGCCAGGGCTTTCTTTCCCCAGTGCGGATTCGCGTACCCAGCACCCAGGCTTCGCCGGCAGTTGGTTTGACCATGCCCAACAGCATACGAATCGTCGTCGTCTTACCAGCGCCGTTCAGGCCGAGAAACGCATAGATCTCGCCGCGCGCGACACGCAGCGACAGATCGTCGACGGCGGTCACGCGGCGATATTTTTTGCCAAGGTGATTTGTTTCGATAGCCGTATTCATGGGGAATCCTGGACTGACCGCCACAGGGCAACGTGGGCATCGCGCACCGAGGCATCCAGGAGATTCGCCAGATCGAATGGCAGGACCAGCCGCACGATCAGGTCCTGTACGTCGGCCAGGTCGCGCAGACGGTTCAGTACGAGATCAATGTCTTCG
>JAYRNS010000475.1:0-2040 GCA_041912075.1 Anaerolineae bacterium | reverse complement strand
CGTCCTCCGCGTTGCCGATTTCCACGCCATTGTTGCTGCTCAGCGGCCCACAAGTGGTTGCGGTTCCTGTACGGCAGACAAACAGCCCGTCGTTGCCGGCCGAGGTCACCAGCACCCCGCTGTTGGCGGCCGAGTCCACCAGCACGCCGCTGTTGCCGGCCGCTTCAACCCACACGCCGCTGCCGCCCGGCGCGTTGACGCGCACCCCAGGGCCACCGCTGTTGCCTAGTATGAGCGGTGCCCAGGTGGGGGAGCCAAAGGATCCTTGCAGCACCAGCGGGTTGTTGTTTCCTGTCCAGGTCTGGCCGAGGTGATTGTGGTCGTTGTCGCTGGTAAACGTGCCGGTTTGGTTCCAGTGGCCGGCCGTGAGCTGAATGTCGATGACATCGACATCGCTGTCGTGGTCGACGTCGCAGGCCGGGTCGTAGATGCCGCCGGCGAGACAAGGGCCAGCCAGGGGCGCCGCCGCGGCAGTGGGCGCAAGCAGCGCCAGGATCAGGATCAGCACGAATCGTTTGTAGGTATGCATCGGAACCCTCCTGACCGATTTGAAGAAAACTATTGAGACCGTGCGGGAGCGGGTCGCGCCGCTGAAGGTAGAGTGGACGAGCGCGTAACCGGTGTGGGTTTTGGGGTGGCAATTATGAATTAAGGCATCGTATGAGCGGTGTGGCACCCGCTCATACCTCGAACTCACTGCGGGATACACCGGATTGGCGAATGATGGATTGGAGCGTGCCCACTCGCAGTTCGGCGTGATCGGGTACGGGTACGGTGATCGTCGTGTCGGGAAGCCGCTTCTGCATGACAATGTCACTGCCGCGCTGGCGCACTTCCTCGAATCCATGGCGGGCCAGGATGGCGCATACTTGTCTACCGGAGAGCTTACGCAGCCTACCCAACGGCAACCTCAAGACGCATTACGTATATTTCTTCGTGCAAGCGTGACTCAATTTCCTCCAGCGAGGCGACTTCGAAGAACAACTCCAACGCTTCCTGGAGATTCGTGCGTGCTTCTTCGATGGTGTCTCCCTGGCTCGCGATATCGAGCTCCGGGCACAAGGACACGTATCCATCACCCTCACGTTCGATGATAGCCGTTAGCTGCTTGTTCATACGTTATCTCCGGTGCCTCGGCGGCGCAGAACATGCCCGCTTGCGCATCCTTTCCTGGTATACGAACTCCGGTCACAATAGCCGCCATTGTACTCGCGACCGCACATTTCGCCAACTCCTGCGAAAGTGAAACGAGCAACACTACACCATCGACTCAAGGTGTTGCGGTGGGCTGCGCGGCCGGCACCTGGCCCTTGAGCTGATCCAGGTTGACCAGGAACGGGCTGCCAGACGGCAGCAGCATCACGCTGATGTTGGGTGCCAGCTTTTCGATGTAGCGGTAGACAAGCAGATTATCGTTGTTGGCCAGCTGCTGGTTGATCAGCCGCAGCGACTCGGCATCGCCCTGCGCCTTGATCACCGCGGCCTGTTTGATGCCCTCGGCCTCGATCCGTTTGCGCTCCGCTTCCTGCTGCTCACGCTGCAAGGTGAACTGCATCTGCTCCGCCTGCTGCTGGGCAATCTGCTTTTGCTCGATGGCTTTGGCATATTCCTCGGTGAAGTTCACGTTACGAATGTCGAACGACAGCAGCGTGATTCCTTCCGGTTCGAAACGCGCCCGAATCTGCTCCTCGATCTGGGCCTGAATCTGCGCCCGTTTGGGACCGTAGACGTCGGTGACCTTGTTCTGCGAGACCATCAGCCGTACGATCGAGCGGATCGTGGGCCGCACCAGGACGTTTTCGTAGTCACGCAGGCTGTTGTGGATGTGTGCCGCCCGCGCGGGGTTGAGCTTATAGCGCGTCGAGGAGTCGATCCCGACCTGCAGCCCCTCCGACGTCGGCGACCACAAGGAGTCGTCGCCCTGCACCGGACCCTCCGCCGCCACCTTGGTCATGGTGTAGACCTGCTCCTGTGTGTTGTAACGGTATACCGTCTCCACGAAGGGAATCACAAAGTGCAGCCCCGGGTTCAGAGGCTCTT
>JAYRNS010000474.1:0-2026 GCA_041912075.1 Anaerolineae bacterium | reverse complement strand
CGCGCATCGTCTCGCCCAGGGTGCTGCGCAGACCGGGCAGATCGCGCCGTGCGGCCAGCTCCGACAACGTTGGGAACGCCACCAGGCCGAACGCCGTGCCGATAATGGTTTCCGGCAGCTGCATGGCGTCCCACCCCCATTCGAGGGCACTGACACTGCCCGCGCCCAGCCGCGATGCCAGGTTTGTCGTGACGAGCAGCGTGCCGTGAAAGAGGGCGAGGTCGAGAATACGCGGACCGATCAGAATGCCTACCTGGCGTACCGCGGTCGTGCGCAAACCAAGGACCGGCCACCAACGAAAGCCGTAGTAGATCAGGCCAGGTATCTTGATAACCAGATGAAACACTGCGCCGACGACGGCACCGATCGCCAGCCCGAGCACACCCAGGCGTGGACCCAGCACGATGGCACCCAGGGCAATGCCGAGGGGATACAAAGCCGGTGCCAGCGCGGGCAGCAGAAAATGTTTGAAACCGTGCAGGATACTGCTCTGCACCGAGCTGATGGCAAAGATGACCACCGACACCAGCACGACGCGCATCACGGCCACGGTTTCAGCCTGCTGCGCCGCGTCGAAACCGGGTGCAATGACGTGGCCAACCAGCCAGGGTGCGACCAGGCCGACGACAATGCCCAGGATGCTGACGACGATCACCACCAGGTTGGTGATGGCACTGGCCAACCGCCAGGCTCCGGTGCGGTCGCCGCCGGTAAGAAAGGTGGCAAAAACTGGAATGAACGCCGTAGCCAACGCTCCGCCGGCCACGACGGTGAACAGCAGGTCGGGCAGGCGAAAGGCAGCATAGTAGGCGTCCAGGTTGGCACCGATGCCAAACTCGTAGGCAATGACGATGTTGCGGAACAGACCGGCCAGCGCAGCCAGGCCAAAGGCCCCGGCAACGACCAGTGTATTGCGGGCAATGTGCGCCAACCGTGCCGTCGCGGCCGCGGTCTGTGCCGCCGGCGGCTGCGCGGACGTGACGACGGCCTCTGGAGGCATGCGCCTACAACGTGCGCCGCGCGTCGGCGGCAGCAGTGAAGAAGGGATTGAGTGCGACGGCGCGGTCGTAGGCGGCACGTGCCGCATCCAGCTGTCCCAACGCCTGCAGGGCCCGGCCGCGCCAGTAGTGAAGCTCCTCGATATCCTGGGTCGTGGCCAGGGTTGCCTCGGCCAGGGCCAGCACTTCGCTGTGGCGACCGACCTCTGAATAGGCGCGGAAGGGAGCAAACTGGTACCACAGCATGCGCCAGGGCAGACCGATCTGGCGGGCCTGGTCGAAGGCCGCCGCCGCTTCGTCGTAGCGCTGCAGGGCAGTCAACGTGCTGCCCAGGTTGAACCAGGCAAACGCATCGCGTGGGTTGTTGGCGATCTCAGCCTGGGCATGGGCCAGAGCCTGCTGCCACATGATTGCATCGTCGAGCGCGGAACCCAGGATTGCCTCGACCGGTGGTACCAGCTCGTCGGTGTAGACAATCAAGTAAGTGCGGTTGAACACGCGCCAGAGATCGGCCAGCTCCTGATAGGGAATACGAATGCCCCGGTAAGGATCGCTTTTGCTGATGCCGTGACTGACGTACGAATCGTAGACGATCCATTCGCGCGTGGCGTCGTCGTAGCCAGTGACCAGACGGTAGTGCCCCATACCATCGTTGGGTTTGGGTTCCAGCCAGGTCTCGACCATGACCGGTATGCCGCTGGCGACCAGGGTGCGCAGCTGTTCGGCGCTGCCATCGACGCGCACGATCGCGTGGTACCCCTGACTTTGGGCAAAGGCAGCCAGCTCGTCGGGATTGACGTTTTTGTCTTCTTTGTTGGGCCGCGTCGCCTGCCGCACGGCTTCCTGGCGCAGCGGGCTGCCAAAGTAGCTCAGATTGTACGACAGCGTGGCCGGACCACAGTTGTTCCAGGTTTGCCACTCGTGACGCAAACCAGCCAAAGCCACGGTGGGTGCGCGCGGCACCGCAGTGGGCGTGGCGGGGGGTGACGTGGGTGCAGCGGTCGGCTGGGGCGTTGGGGTTGGAGAGG
>JAYRNS010000473.1:0-2418 GCA_041912075.1 Anaerolineae bacterium | reverse complement strand
GGGTTGCGGTTAAATGGGGGCTGGGGGCCGGCTAACCACCCACCGGGTTTTATAAACCGCGGGGCGCCACCGCTTGGCCTGCGCCGCCCCTCTTCACTGCCTTACTTCATCGTCTCGATGTTCTTCTCGATGGCTGCCTGGGCTGCGGCCATCGCCTCTTCCGGCGTTTGTGCACCGGTCCAGACGGCGGTGGTTGCATCGCCCACGGGGCCCCACTGCGCATCGGCGTACGGCGTGTTGGCCATCGGTACACCGGTGCTCAGCACCTTGGAGAAGCCCTGGATGATGGGCTCGGCCTGCAGCTCCGGCGAATTGAGCGCCGCCGACGCCGCGGGCACGGTCTTGTTGATCAGGGCCAGGCTCTTCTGCACGTCAGCGCTGGTGTAGTACTTCATGACGTTGACCGCTGCTTCGGCTGTGCCGCGATCGACGGCATTCGGGGTCAGCATCAGGGTCTTGATACCGACGAACGGCTTGCCGAAGGTCAGCAGCTCGTAGTCGATGCCGGCCGCTTCGAGGTCGGCAATGGCCCACGGACCGGTCCACCAGGCACCGTACTTGCCTTCGATCAGACCGGCCTTGCAGATTTCGTGGCTGGTTTCCTTGGGCAGGTACGCGCTGGCTTCCTTCATCCAGGTCGCCGCGGCGATGCCTTCAGGGGTGTCCATGTAGACCTTGCCCTGGTCATCGACGTAGCCCGGCATACCAAAGCTGAAGTAGACCGTGCCGGCGTGGTAAGCGTCCGGGTTACCCAGACCCTGATTGCAGAACAGGGCCTTGCCGGGGTTGGCCTCGGCGAACTTCTTGGCCGATTCCAGCAGAGCTGCGAAGTCGGTCGGGTCAGTGGGGAAGTCGGCCGCCGTCGCCACCTTCTTGTTGAGGATCAGGGTGATGCCTTCCTGCGATTCGGGCAGGCCATAGATCTCGTTCTGCCAGATCATGCCCTGGACTGCTGCCGGCTCGTAGGTCGACTTGAGGAAGTCCTCGGTGATACCCTGGTCGTTGAGCGGGACGATGTTGCCGCTGAGGGCGTTCTTGCCGATCTGGTCGTTGGCCCAGGCCAGGATGTCGGGACCTTCGCCGGCGGGCACAGCCACGGCCAGCGCGTCACTCAGGTTGTCGACCTTGGACAGCTCGATGGTGACACAGGGATCGACCTTGGCGGTGTAGTCAGCGAAGACCGCTTCGATGGCCTTCAGGTAGTCGCCGGCCCAGCCGTGCCAGATGGTGACCTTCACCGGCGTGCCGGTGCAGGCGCCGCCAGGCTCAGTGGCTGCCGTCGGTTCGGCCACGGCCGCCGTGGGTTCAGCCGGAGCCGCCGTGGGCTCGGCCGGGGCCGCCGTCGGCTCTTCGACAACCGGGGCGGTGGTCGGCGTTGCGGCACCGCCACCACAGGCTGCCAGAACCAGGCTGGCAACCAGCAGAACAGCCAACAATGCAAACGTCTTCTTCATACATTCTCTCCTTATGGTGTTGATTGTAACCGGCCGGTCAAACCAATTCGTTTGCCGGCATGCACCGTTCCCTGGATTTCATCCAGGAAACGGTTTGGGCAGCAATGGTCCGTGCTGCATTCAGCAGGTCAGAAATCAGTCATGGGCGTTCAGAAGATGATGTGGTCTCCTTTCCCAGCCTTCGTAACGCCGATTTGTGGCGTGGCGCTGTGTTCTAATTGGAGCCTACCGCCCAAACGCCTGCTCGCGCCGGCCGCGACCGGCACGGCATGTTGGCGGATAGGCGTTAATTGGCTGTGACACCTCCCGCCCGGACGGCCCAGGCAGGGCCGGCAGCGGCAAGCAATCCAGTCATCGAAGGTATGCCGTTCGGAAGCGCGGCACCGTACAGGATGGTTTTGAGCACCATTGCGACGGCACCCAGGGCAATCGAGTCACCGCCCAGGGCGGCAGGGACAATCTCGGTCGCGCGCCCGCTGGCCTGCATGGCTTGCGCACGCACGGTGTCGCGCAGCGGCGCCAGCAGTGGATCACCTGCCTGGGCGAAGCCGCCGCCGATGATGATGCGTCCTGGGTTCAGCAGGTTGACCAGGTCGGCCAGGGCGATGCCCAGCAAACGGCCAGCCGTGTTGAGAATTTGCCCGCCCAAAGCATCACCGGCCGCGGCGGCCGCGGCCACTTCGCGGGCGGTTATCGTATTAGGGTCAGCGATGTTGGACAAAATAGATGGGTGGCCGGCCTTGAGGGCCAGCTTGGCCTGCTGAGCCACCGCTTCCCCGCCCGCCATCGACTCCAGGCAGCCGTAACTGCCACAGCGGCAGGGTGGTCCGTTTTGCGCGACCATCAGGTGCCCGATTTCACCGGCGTATCCGCGTGCACCGCGGTACAGTTCACCGTTGCAGATCAGGCCACAGCCGATGCCGGTACCGAGCTTGACGTAAGCCAGCGCATCGACGTGCTGGCC
>JAYRNS010000472.1:0-9873 GCA_041912075.1 Anaerolineae bacterium | reverse complement strand
GTCGGCCGCGCGCTGATCGTCGCCGGCAAAATGGCGCCACAAGGCCACCGGCGGCCGGTCGACCACGGCGCCGGCGATGGCAGCCGCCAGGCGGTCACGTTTGTGCATAAAATTGCCACCTCCAAGAAATTGCTGGCAGATTATAACGTGAGATAGCAGCGGGGTCAAACGCTCCGCAGGACAAAATAAAAGGGTTTCCAAGACCCGTGCTCTTGGAAACCCCAACGTCCCTCGACCGCACAATCTGTGCCCCCCCGGGCGCCATTGCCCGACGAAAGCGGTGAGAGAGGTGCAGGATCATCCTGTTCGCTGCAAGTTTACCAGATGTTGCAGGGGCACCCTATGACGCTGGTCATATCGTACCATGTTTGTATCATGTAGAATGCATTCAGACTTCATTTGCCTTTGATGACTGTCCGCTTTGCATGAGAGCCTATCCGAATAACTCGATATGAGCCTCGGAAAGTAAGCTCGAATGGGCTGTTCGGATAGGTTGTAGGCGCGGAGGAAACCATGGCCGGGGCCACAATTCTGGTTGTCGATGACGATCCTGATTTTGTCGAGATCATGCGTACCGTTTTGCGCAGTCAGAACTACGACGTCGTCACGGCGTCCAACGGGGCTGACGCGTTGAACCAGGTGCACAAATACAAACCCGATCTCATGATCCTGGACATCATGATGTCTTCGGTGCTCGATGGTTATAACCTCAGCCAGTCGCTGGCCGAGGATCCGGAACTCCGTTATTTGCCGATCATCATGGTGTCGTCCATCGCCGATACCCCTCACGCGGGTCTCTTCCCGCTCGAAGACCGGCTGCACGCCGATGCCTGGCTGAGCAAACCAGTGAATCCCCATGACCTCTTGACAAAGGTTCATGAGCTGCTTGCCTGAGAGGTGACGCATGTCGTCTCCGACGGTACTCGTTATCGATGATGATAGCGATTTTAGCGAGTACCTCCGGATCATACTGGAGGCACACGGTTATCGCGTCCGTTGTGAGCCAGACGCGGCGCGTGGTGCTGCCGCCCTGCGTGCCGACCGCCCAGACCTCGTCATTCTCGACGCCATGATGTCCTACAACTTCCAGGGGCTGGATCTGATCAAAGAGATTCGTGGTGATCCGGCGCTGGCGACGCTGCCGGTGATCCTGGTGTCTGCTGTACTGCGTACGCCGGAGCACGCATTGCTGGAAGAGCTGCCGGCGAACGCCATCGATGCCTTTCTGGTCAAGCCAATCGAACCGAGCCTTGTATTGGAACACGTGGAAAGGCTGATCGCCGGGCGCCCAATCAATTAGAGCCTATCCGAATAACAACGAAAAAGCGGTTTCTGGAGGCACATACAAGGTTATTCGGATAGGCTCCTAGCCACACCCCGGGTTGGGGGCAGGGAGACCTGCAAGGAGTCAGGACGATGAGTTATTCCGATCACGTCAAACACGGCGCACGTCTGACGGACCCGGCTCGTCAAGCAATGCTACTGACCGCCCTGTACATTGCCCAAGAGCGCTACGGCTATTTGACGCCGGCCGCCATCGAGGAAGTGTCCGTCCGCCTGAACGTACCGGTTGGGCACGTCTATGCAACCGCCTCCTTCTACAGCCTGTTTCGGACCAAACCGGTAGGTGCCTATGTGATCCAGGTGTGTGATGGACTTTCGTGTTATCTGAGCGGTGGCGCCGATCGGGTCTCTGAGTATGTCAGCCGCAAACTGGGTATTCAGCCAGGCGAGACCACGGCGGATGGACGGTTTACGCTGGAGAAGGTGCAGTGTCTGGCCTCGTGTGGCACGGCGCCGGCGTTGCGTGTCAACGATGAACTGTACGAGCACTTGACACCCAGCAGTCTCGATTCGCTCCTGGAGCGGCTGTTGGAGAGTGAGAGGTGATCCATGTGGGAACCCATCCTGACACGTAACATTCACTTGCCGAATTCTGAAAAGATCACGACCTACTTTGAGCACGGCGGCTACCAGGCACTTCGTCTGGCCTTGCAGCACAGCCCGGATGAAGTCATCGAGTGGGTGAAACAAGCGCGTTTGCGCGGGCGGGGCGGTGCTGGCTTTCCAACGGGCGTGAAATGGGGCTTTATGCCCAAAGGTACCGACATCGTGCGCTACCTGGCGGTCAACACCGACGAAGGGGAGCCGGGCACATTCAAAGATCGCGCCATCGTCGAGCGCGACCCCCACCAGATTCTGGAAGGCGTGATCATTGCGGCGTATGCCGTGCAGGCACAGCGTGCCTTTGTCTACATTCGCGGCGAGTTCTTTCTGGGAGTCAAACGCTGGATCAAGGCCATCTCCGATGCCTACGAGTATGGATTGTTGGGGAAGAATATCCTCAACAGTGGATTCAGCCTGGATGTCTCGGTTCACCGCGGTGCGGGTGCGTATATCTGTGGTGAAGAGACCGCCATGTTGGAATCGTTGGAAGGCAAACGCGGTGAGCCGCGCTTGAAGCCACCCTTTCCCGCGCAGGTGGGGCTGTGGGGCCAGCCAACGTTGGTTCAGAATGTCGAAACTCTGGCCAACGTGCCGCACATCGTGACCCATGGTGCCGAGTGGTACCGCGGCATCGGCACGGCCCAGAGCACGGGCCCCAAGATTTTCTGCGTCAGCGGTCACGTCAACCAACCCGGTGTCTACGAACTGCCCCTCGGTACCACGCTGCGCACCATCATCGACGATTATGCAGGTGGCGTGCGGCACGGGCATACGATCAAAGCTGTGATACCGGGTGGTGCATCGACCAACGTGGTGCTGCCGCAGAACCTGGACGTACCGATGGCCTTCGAGACGCTGGACACAATTGGCACCCAGCTGGGCACCGGCGGCATCGTCGTCATGGATGAGACGACCGACATGGTCGAAGTGGCACGGCGTACCGTCAGCTTTTTTGTCCACGAGTCGTGCAGCGGTTGTGTTCCGTGCCGTATAGGCGGGTATCGTTTGTTGGAGACGTTGACAAAGTTCACGCACGGGGACGCCACCGCGCAGGATATGGCAAACCTGGAGGTATTGGCTGCTCGTGTCTGTGGTATCACGTTTTGTCCGATGGGGACCGGGATGGCCGCCCCCATCAGCGCCATGCTGCACCACTTCCGCAGCGAGTTCGAGGCACACGTACGCCTCACCGCGTAGCAGAGGGTCAGCTGATTGCGTCACAACTGGAGATGTCCATGGCCAAAATCCTGGTGGTGGATGACGACCCCGATTTTGTCGAAGTCGTGCGCACGATACTGCGCATGGACAACCATGAGATCGTCAGTGCTGGCAACAGCGCCGAGGGAATGCGCCGTCTGGCGCAAGAACTACCTGACCTGGTCGTGCTCGATGTCATCATGTCGACCGTTTTGGACGGGTTGACGATGAGTCAGCGTATGGCCGATAACCCGATGTTTCAGCACGTGCCGCTGATTATGGTCACATCGATTGCCAACACCGACTATGCCGCGCTGTTTCCGACCGACGAGTTCATCCATATCGACGCGTTTCTGTCGAAACCAATCAATCCAGCGGAGCTGCGGGCGAAAGTGAACGAACTGCTCAACTGAGGTCATTATGAGCAAGACCAACGAAAAAATACGTATTGGCGGAATTCTGAAGAACGCCTATCTTGCGCGCGTCAACGTTCTGGGGATGCCGGATCGGCCTGGTGTGGCCGCCACGATCTTGGGTGCCGTGGGTGAGGCACACATCAACGTGGATTTTATTGTCCAGTGCATCGATCTCAATGAACAGGATCACTTCGTATTGTGTATCAATCGGGACGACCTGCCGTTGGCGCTGGAAGTCATCAATACAGCCACCCGCGACGTACGCGCTCGCAACATCGTACACGATCGTCACGTGGCAAGTATTGCCATTTTTGGCCCTGATTTCCGCGAGCGGCCCGGCATCGCCGCCACGATGTTCCGCGCGCTGGCCCAACACGGGATCAACATCGATGCGATCAGTACGTCGATCTCCACGGTGACCTGCATCATCGCTGACAACCACCTGGCCGATGCAGTGGCCGCCATCCACGAGCATTTCGATGTGCCATGAACCGGCCTCGTTGATGTGCTGTCTGGAATTGATGTAGCACCGGGGTTGTTGCCGGAATAACGGAGTTGCGACGATGTCGCTACCAAGGATCATTCCTGAATCGGGCGCCGATTCGTCGATTGTATCGGTTCGCCAGGAGCTAGGCACGCGCATCGACTGGCTGATCCAGCTGCGGTGGGTCGCGGTGCTGTGTACGGTGATCATCATTCTGGTGAGCGCCTGGCAGCTGCCCAACGTGCTGCCGGTCGATCGGCTGCTGCTGGTCACCGCCGCCGTCGCCGTCTACAACCTGGCGTTCTGGTACTATCGCCGCCATTTCCTACCCGTGACGCGCTCGGACCAGGAGGTCCGGCGTGCACTGCGTGTCGTGCGTCTCCAGATCACCCTCGATATGCTTGCCGTGACGGCCCTGCTGCAGCTGGCCGGTGGTGCGGAAAACCCGTTCTATCTGTACTACCTCGTCCACGTCGGCCTGGCCAGTGCCATGCTCTTTCGCCGCGATGCCTTCTTGTTCGCCGGTCTGGCCAGTGTGCTGTTTACGCTGTTGGTGCTGGTGGAATACATGGGGTGGCTGCCCCACCACCACCTCTTTGGCATTATCGACGTCGAGCATCACCTCAATGTCACCTACTTGTTGGCCCAGGTATTTGCGCTGGTTTCGACCGCGTTTTTCCAGGCAGTACTCATTTCGACCATCGTCAACCGGCTGCGCGAGCGTGACCGGGCGTTACGCGCCAGTCATGGCCGTGTGGAGCGGCGCACACAGCGCATGAAGCAGTTGAACCATGATTTGCGTGCCGCCAATGCGGAGTGCAAGAACCAACGCGACCAGTTGACCACGTTGAATCTGCAGCTGCGGGAAGCCAATACCACGCTCGAGCTGCATGCGCAGGAACTCATGGAGCTCAATGCCCGCCTGGAGGCGGCCGAAGCGGCGCGTACGCAGTTTACCTTGCTGGTCACCCACGAACTCCGCGCACCAGTTGCCGCCATTCAAAGCTACATCAAGTTGATTCTGGAAGGGTACGTGTCAGCCGACCAGCAGCGACCCATCCTGGAGCGGGCTGAAAAACGCGCTTTGGACCAGCTGGCATTGATTGCTGACTTACTGGAACTCGGCCGGCTGCGCGAGCGTGCACGGTCTCAGATTCAGGAGACACATCTGGACGAACAGTTACGCCTGGTGCTCGATGCTCTCCGCGCACAGGCGGTCGAAGCCCAGATCGATGTCACGGTGAACGTGGGTGCCGATCTACCACCTCTGCTGGCCAACCCGGACCAAATCAAGAGCCTGTGGACCAACCTGATCAGCAACGCCATCAAGTACACACCACCAGGCGGGCACGTGGCGATCGGTCTTGACCGGGACAACGGGCACCTGGTAGGGACGGTGAGCGACACGGGTATTGGCATTCCAGTGGAAGCCCAGCCCCAGATCTTCAGCGAATTCTACCGCGCCGACAATGCCAAAGCGCTCACGCATCACGGCACTGGCCTGGGTCTGGCCATCGTCAAACAAATCGTGGAAAGCGTTGGCGGGGATATCGTTTTCCACTCCGTGCCCAACCAGGGGACGACGTTTACGTTTCGCGTGCCGGCGGGGTAGGGAGTACGGAGTAGGGATGCAAGCGAGCCTTCCTCCCTACTCCCTACTCCGTACTCCCTACTCCCCACCTACTTCCCCGCTCCTACCGGCTTCACCGTCGTATCCACCTTGGGCGCATGTTTGGGCCGCAGATAGATAAACCAGTAGACCAGGCCCACCATGATCGCACCACCGATGATGTTGCCAATGGTCACCGGCAGCAGGTTGCCAATGAAGAAGTTGTACCAGCTGAGATTGGCCACGCTCGGCGCCCGCTCACCCAGCGATGCCATCCATGCCTGATCCGAGGCGATGAACAGACCCACCGGAATGAAATACATGTTGGCCACGCTGTGCTCGAAGCCGGCCGCGACAAAGGCCGCGATGGGCGGGATGATGGACAGGATCTTGTCCGTGGTCGTACGCGCGCTGAAACATAGCCAGACGGCGAGACACACCAGGGCGTTGCAGAAGATACCGAGGATGATCGCCTGTACGAACTCGAGCCCGGACTTGGTGTTGGCAATGTTGACCGCCGTGATGCCGATCGAGCCACTGCCAAACGTATACTGGCGGCTGAAGAACATCAGCGCGGCGGTCGCGATCGAGCCCACGAAATTGCCGATGTAGACAATCACCCAGTTGCGCAGCAGGGCCGTCGTACTCACCCGCCCGTCGGCCCAGGCCATGACGATCAAGTTGTTGCCGGTAAACAGCTCGGCGCCCGCCACCACGACCAGGATGAGGCCGAGGGTAAACGAGAGTCCTGCGGCGAGACGGATCATACCGTAGGGGGCGACCCCGGCCATACCGGCGACAGTCACCGTCGAGAAAATTGCGCCCATGGCAATGAAGGCACCGGCCAATACCGACAGTGCGAACATCGTCATGGTGTCCAGACCTGCTTTTTTGATGCCCACCGTTTCGGCTTTGTCAGCCATTTCCGGCGGCATCCACGCATCGAAACGGATGGGGGTAGGTTCGTCTGCCATAGTCGTCACTCCTCGTTGAGCAAGACAGTAATCATTGCGGGCGCCCGTCCAAAGCACCACAACACCGTGGTTTTGTCAGGCGCAGACCAGGTCATTCAGATATGTGTGTGTGCCCGCCGTTGCCACCGTTCGTTGGGTGCACGGCGACGGCACAGGCTTTGTACTCCGGTATCTTGGCAATCGGATCCAACACGGCGCTGGTCAGTGCGTTGGCCGGTGCTTCGGCGAAATGGAACGTCATAAAAACGACACCCGGTGGCACGTCCTGCGTGACTCGAGCCCGGGTCTCGACGGCACCACGCCGCGAACTCACCTCTACCATATCCCCATGGTGCACGCCGGCGGCGGCGGCATCTTGAGGATTGATGTCCACTGCGCCTTCGGGTGACTGCGCGCTCAATCCAACACTGCGTCGGGTCATCGTCCCGGTGTGATAGTGCCACAGGACACGGCCAGTGGTCAGGGTCAAGGGAAATTCAGCGTCGGGTAACTCAGCTGGCGGCACGTGGTCTACGGCCATAAAACGACCCAGGCCGCGGGTAAATTTGCCGGCGTGCAGAATCGGTGTGCCCGCATGGTTATCGTTCGGACAGGGCCACTGCAAACCCCCCATCGCCAGCCGGCGGTGGTGAATCCCGCCATAACTGGGCGTTAGGGCAGCGACCTCGTCCATGATATCGGCCACCGACAGATAGTCCCAACCGGCGTGTGAACCTTCGGGCCGGTCCTCACCAGGCCCGGAGGCTTGCGCTTGCGCCGGCTGGCCAAGCACCGACAGCCGCTGTGCCACCGCAGTGACGATTTCCCAATCGGCCCATGCCTCACCGGGGGGCGCAATCGCCCGTCGCACCAGCTGGACCCGCCGCTCCGTGTTGGTAAAGGTGCCATCCTTCTCGACGAAACTGGCGGCCGGCAGTACCACATCGGCCAGCGCCGCCGTTTCGCTCAGGAAGATGTCCTGCACCACCAGGAAGTCGAGTGCCATCAGGCACTTGCGGACGTGGTTGATGTCGGGGTCGGACAATACCGGGTTCTCACCCATGCAGTACATCGCCCGAACGTCGCCGCGCTCGGCCGCATTCATCATCTCCACCACGGTGAGTCCCGGCTTGGGTGACATGGTTACGCCCCACGCCGCTTCGAACTTGCGCTGGACTTCTTCGACCGCTACGTTTTGATAACCAGGGTAGACGTTGGGCAGACAACCCATGTCGCAGGCACCCTGCACGTTGTTTTGCCCGCGCAGTGGGTTGACGCCGCCGCCGGGCACGCCCATGTTTCCCAACAACATCTGCAGGTTGGCACAGGACATCACGTTGTGCGTTCCCGTGCGGTGTTGGGTGATGCCCATCGCATACAGCAGTGCACCGGGCCGGTGCGCCGCCAACAACCGGGCCGCTTTGACAATGTCCTCCGCCGGGACACCGGTGATCTCACTCGCCACCGTGGGCGGATATTTGGCAACGGTGGCGGCTAACGCGTCGAAGTTCTCGGTGCGCTGAGCAACAAAATCCTTGTCATACAACTCCTCGGCAATCAGCACGTGCATGATGCCATTCAGCAGTGCAATGTCGGTGCCTGGTTTCTGTCGCAGATGCAGACGGGCAAAATCGCTCAGCGGGATATCGCGCGGATCAGCCACGATGAGTACCGCCCCGCGTTGTTTCACCGCCTGACGCAGCCGCATGCCGATCACCGGGTGTTGTTCGGTCGTGTTGGAGCCGATCACGAAGTAACACTGCGACTGCTCGGCGATGTCAGCGATCGAATTCGTCATGGCGCCCGATCCGAATGAAGTGGCCAGACCGGCCACAGTGGCGCTGTGTCACAATCTGGCGCAGTGGTCAACGTTGTTGGTACCGATGACCTGCCGCGCCATTTTCTGCAAGAGATAATTTTCTTCGTTGGTACACTTGGCCGAGGCCAACACCGCCAGACTGTTCGGACCCGTCTCTTCGCGTATCTTGTGCAGCCGGTTCGTTACCAGATCAAGCGCTTCATCCCACGTCGCCGGCTCCAGCTGGCCATTGCGCCGGATCAAAGGTGTGGTCAGGCGGTCGGGGTGATTGACATAATCGTAACCAAACTGGCCCTTGACGCAAGTCCAGCCTTGGTTGACGACAGCATCCCATGCCGGGCCCACCTTGATGACCTTGCCGTCTTTGACGTGCACCTCGAACTGGCAGCCGACGCCACAGTAAGCACAGGTGGTGGTGGTTCTTTCGAATTCCCAGCTGCGGCCCTTGCCAAGGGCCTGGAGCGGCATCAGTGCCGCAGTCGGGCAGACCGATACGCAGCTGCCGCAGAACTCGCACGGGCTGTCTTGCATGCCGCCATCGGCACCAAAGGCGATGTGGGCGTCGAAGCCCCGGTAGACCACGCTGATGGCTTCGACACCGTTGATCACGTTGCACGCCCGCACGCACCGCCGGCACAACACGCACTTGTTGCGATCGACCTGGATAAACGGGTTAGAGCGATCGATTGCATAGTCGTGCCGGCGTCCTACAAAGGGGCTCTCTTTGACGTGGTAGCGGTAAGCGAGGTCCTGCAGCAGACAGTCACCCGCGGCATCGCACGTCATGCAGTCGAGCGGGTGATCCGACAAAAGCAGGTTGAGGGCAAATTTGCGTGCCTCCACGATGGCGGCGTTTTCAGTTTGTATGACCATCCCCGGCGACGCGGGAAACGTGCAGGCCGGCTGCAAGGTACGCTGCCCTTCCACCTGAACCAGACACAGACGGCACGCCCCTTCGGGCGGCAGGGCCGGGTGGTGGCACAGCACAGGAATGTCGATGCCAACTGTGTGTGCTGCCTCGAGCACTGACGTACCCGGTGGGACTCGCACCTCACGACCATCAATCGTCAGCGTAATGGATGACATGGGTCCTCCAATCTGGCACTGTCTCCTCAGGCGAATTCGCGCTGAGGAATGGGCAGTTTCATGCGTTCCAGCCATTCCAGATCGCAGCGCAGACAGCGACAAGCCTCGGCTTGCGCCGTTTCTCTGGTAAATCCAGTTTCGATCTCCGCAAATGGATCGCTGGCCAGACGCTCGTTGACGGGGATCAAAGGAATCACGGGTCGTTGGGCATCGGTGTAGCTATCAAGGTCAACGGTTTGCGCAATATCGTGCCGGGCCGGCTGGTAGGCCGGCTTGTGTGCGTGACCCGTTTGCAGCCACTTGTCTACGACCATCGCGACCTTGTTGCCCTGCGCAACCGCCGCCACGACGGTGGCCGGACC
>JAYRNS010000471.1:0-6832 GCA_041912075.1 Anaerolineae bacterium | reverse complement strand
GGCCAGGGCTAGGAAATCCTCGCCGCGGGCGATGCGCCAGCGGTAGGTGGTGAGGTAGTCTCTGAGGAACTGCGCAAAGGCCTCGTCGCCCATTTTAGCGCGCAGGGCATCGAGGAAGAGGGGACCCTTACCGTAAACGATCGCCCCGTAGGCGCGGTCGGCATAGGCGTCGACCGGCAGCCCGACGGGCTGGTCGTTTTCGGAGCGGACACGATCCCAGCGTTCTACGAACGACTGGCGCGCCCCTTCGCGGCCGCGCGCGCCGTACTGGTCCGCATAATAGAGCATGGTGCTGTACTGGGCCAGCGCCTCGTCCAGCCACGGTTCCTGGACCTGGTCGTTGCCCACTTCGTTATACCACCACTGGTGCGCCACTTCGTGGGCGGCGGCAAACTCGAAGAAGGTGTCTTCTCCGGCATAGATCCGGCTGGCCAGGGCTACCAGGCCTGGGTATTCGACCCCCAGCGCTTCATTGGGGGTGGCCACGACGTCGAGCTCGGTGTAAGGGTAGGGGCCAAACTGTTCTTCGAAGGTTTCCAGGGCGGTAGCCGACCAGGCCAATGCCTTCTCGCCACCGGCAGCCATCGAGGGCAGGTAATACGAGTTCACCGTTACGTCTCCCACTTGCTCGCTGGACTTTTCGTAGCGCGTGCTGGCAACGATGTTGAACTCACGCGCCGGCCCAGACGCCAGGTGCCAGGTCACGGTATTGTCCGCATTGGGTGTCGTCTCGAGGACGGCACCAGTGCTGGCGACCACCATGTCAGCGGGGGCCGTAAACAGCACCTCGTACAGCCCGACATCGGCGGTTGTCACGTCACCCAATGGGGAGGGCACCTCAAGTTCCCAACCGGTCGAGCCATAGGCCGGGACCGTGGGGTAAAACTGCGCCAGGGCAAGGACGTCGTCATTGAAGCTGTAGGTGCCATAGTTGCCCCCCGCACCGGCGGGGACAGCCGCAGAGAACTCAAGATAGATGTCGGCGCTGGCCCCTGGGGCCAGCGCAGTGTCGAGCGGGACGAGAACGGCGGTGTCGCCGGCCGCCAGTGTCGTTGTGACCGCCGTACCATCGACCGCTACGTTGGCAACGGTGACGTTGGGCGGTGTCGTACGCAGGTTGGGATAGAGACGCAGGGGCAGCTGCGTCAGGGGTTCGTCGCTGGGGTTGGTGTAGTGAATCCACTGCCGGCCGGTCAGTTGTTGTGCCTCTGGATCGAAGGTCACCTCGATGCGGTACTGCACGGGGTTCACCAGGGTCTCCAGCTCGGACTGGGTCTCCGGCCGCAGCGCGGCGCGGTAGCGGCTCCAGTCGTGCCAATCCGGGGTGCCAGCCGGTTCAGTGCTGACGGCAGTGGGGGTGAGTTCCACCGCGCGCGTCGCCGTGGCGACGGGTGCGGTCACCGTTACGTGCACCGTTGGTGCCGGTGTCACGACCGGCGCGCAGGCAGTCACGGTCAGGACGGCCACGAGAGCGGCAGCGAGTGACAGCCGCCAGCTGCCGTGCGCAAGATTCATCCACGATTTCATGCGATGCGACCTCACTGTCCACTGGGAGTGGCCGTCAAAATCCACTCCCGGTACACATCCTGCAGCGATTTTCCGCTCATTTGCTCGGCCAGGCTAAGAAATCCCGCTGGATCAGCTTCGGCAAAACGGTAGCGTGCCACGTAAGCACGCAGGATGCGGAAGAAAGCATCGTCACCGACTGCCTGGCGCACCGCATGGAAAAACAAAGCCGCCTTGGCATAGACCATGGTCTCGTATGTTCCTGATGTAAAGCCTGTCGTGGGTCGGTTGAGGGGTACGTCGAGTCCATTGCGCCGGGCATAATCGACCGGTATTTGCCAGCGCGTGGCCAGCAGCTCGTCGGCCGCGGCTTTGCCATGCACCGCTTCCTGATACAAATAGGTAGAATACTCGGCCAGTCCCTCGTCCAGCCAGGGTGTGCGCACTGGATCACTGCCCACGAGGTTGTACCACCACTGATGGGCAACCTCGTGGGCAATCAGAAATTCCAGATCCTGCTCGCGGTTGCGGTACAAATCGGTGCCCAGGAGGTGCATCCCTGGATATTCCATGCCACGATATTCGAGCGGTGAGGCGACGATATCCATGTGCGGGTAGGGATAGCGACCAAAGAGGTCCTGATAGGCACGCAGCGCAGCCGCGGCATACGTGAGCGCCTTCTCACCAGCCGCTTCATCACCGGGCAAGAAATAGGAATTGACCGTTGTACTGTAAGCCTGCGTAGAACGCACGCGGAAATCGGGCCCCATTGTCATCATCCACTCCCGGCTGGGGCCGCTGACCCAACGCCAGGTGTTAGTGCCATCCTGGTTGTCGAGCCGGTTGAGCGGTGTGCCGCTGGCAATCACCGTATAACTGGACGGTACGGTGGCGGTCACCTGGTACAGGGCAGCCTGGGAATAGGCCAGGTCACCAAACGGGGCCGGGGTATCAAGATTCCAGGGCGGCACCGTTTGGGAAATCGAGGCCGACTCGTCGAACACGGCCAGTATGGGGTAGGCCAGCGGCAGGTTGGTGATACCCATCTTCTCCCCGAAAAGCACGTAGTTGGACGCCGGTGCCGGGTAAGTCACTTCGAAATCGAACTCGATCCGCACCGAACTGGCTGGTGCCAGCGGCTCACTGAGGTTGACGCGCAGTGCCGTGCGGTCGGCCGCGTAGGTATATGGAGCAGTCTGGCCGTTGACCGTGACGTTGGATACTTCCATATCGCCCGCCAGCTGGGGCAGGTTGGGGAACAGGCGGAAGTAGACGTCGTACCAAGGTTGGGCACTAGGGTTGGTAACGTTCACCACCTGGTGGCCCTGGATGGTACGGGTTTCGGCATCGATGTCAAAATCGATGAAGTACTGGTTCCAATTAGGACGGCTGTCCAGCACATAGCGAAGATTCTCGGCCACGGCCGGTCGGTACGCCTGCCACGGATCTGATGTGTTGCGGTTCAGCAGCGTACAACCCGCCAGGGCGGCCAATAACGTGCCTGCCAGCAGCAGGCTCAGTGTAAGCGCACGCAGACGACCCGTCAATGGCATGCTGCGTCTCACGTCCGGGGAGGATGCGGGCGGCGCACCATGACACCGGCTGCGATCAAGCCGACCGCGGCCACAACGGCGACGACGACCAGCCAGGACCACGGCGCGTCACCACCGGCCGATGGCGGGACAGCCGGGACAGACGGCCCAGTCGCGGGCGTACCCGCGTTGGGTGTACCGGCAACCACCGAACAGTCGGAGTTCACCACGTAGCTCACGTAACCGCCTTCAAACAGAAAGTATAAAGTACCACCCCCCGTGCGGCACACTTCGGCCGCGCGGGCGTTGAATTGGTCGACGGTGACGCAGGCCCAGGGTTCGGCAGCGGTGCCCTGCCCACCCACGAGGACATTGGCACTGCAGTAGTGGTCACCGGAAGCACCAGCAGAAGGCACCACCAGCAGGCACCCGATGAGCAAGCAGGCGAAGATGACGACACGTTTCATAAACGGCTCCTCCTTCTGCGCCCAACTACGGGCGGTTGGTTCGTAGCCGGAGTACGAAGCCAACGACGAGGGCTGCTGCGCCCAACAGCGCAGCCCCAAACAGCAGGGGCGTCAGCAGCGAATCGCCGCCGGCCGTCGGGGGTTGTCCGGGACTGATCTGTGATTCGACTGCACAGCCACCGTTTTCGACCGGTTGTACAGAGTACGTCACGAAACTGTCGCCGAGACTGCGATAGAGGGTGCCGCCGCCGTTGGTGCACACCGTATTGAGGACCGCTTCCAACTGCGCATCGTCGGCACAGGCCCAGGGCGAGGTCGCCGATCCATTCCCCGCCTGGGTGACGCTCGCGTTGCAGAAGTAGGTGCTGTCCGCGCTGGCTGATAGGGGCAGCATGAGGACTCCGACGATGGCCAGAATGACCCCTGCACGGCTAGCCAGCCGGGTGGTGATGTTAGGGTAGCCGGGTTTCATTGGATTCTCCTCCTCGTGTGTGTTGCTCGGCGCTGGATCGTTCGTAGAGGACCAACAGCTGCGACCGGGCCTGGCGCGTCAACATGGCATCCTGGCTGTTGGCGACCGCTTTTTCGAACGCCGCCGCAGCATCGTCGAACCGTGCCAGGTCACGGTAGGCCAGACCGAGATAAAAAGCCGCGAGCGGGTCGGCGGGCGTTTCCTCCATGACCCGTGTCAACAGCTTCACCGCTTCGGGTGCACGCCCTTGCAGGGCTGCCACGGCTCCCAGTCCGCGCCGGGCGGCCAGGTGGTGAGGATTCTCGGCAATGACCGACTGCCAGGCCTCAGCCGCCTGTTCCAGCTCGCCCCATTCGAACAGTATGGCGGCCCACTGTGCGCGGGCATCGATTTGTGCCGGATCGAGCTCGAATGCACGCTGGTAGGCCGACAGGGCGGCATCCCGCTGTCCGGCACGATAATAGGCCTGACCGAGGTTGGCAAAGGCGGTTGCCTGCCCGGGGTTGAGCGTGACCGCCGCCTGCAGGTAGGGGATCGCTGCCGAAGGCTGCTGCAAGTTGAGCAGCGCAGTGCCCAGGTTGTTTTGCGCCGACGCCAGCGAGCTGTCCAGGTTGACGGCCTGCCGGAAATGATCCAGGGCTTCGGCCGTACGCCCTTCGGCGAACAGCACGGTGCCCAGACTATCGTGCAGGTCAGCCGAGTGGGTGTGCAACCGCAGGGCAAAACGCAGCCACGATTCGGCGTCGGCGGGCCGCCCGGCGTCCAGAGCCTGGTTGGCAATCATCCGCCCGCCGGTGACCACGAGCAGTGGTGTGGCCAATACCACCAACAGCATCACGGCCGCCATCCCCACCAGCACCCACAGCCACTGGCGCCAGTCACGCGCAGTGCGCACCTGGGTTGGTGTGGCTTCTGTGTCAGGCATGGCGATCGATCCTCAACACCCCGAGCGGAACATCACCGGCAGGCGGTAACGGTTTTGGCATTACGCATAAAATATACCATGATTTTGTCCAGCGCGCAAGCCGTTTCGGGGGGTTGGGGGTTGGGGGCATAGGCGCTAACTTAAGCGCCAAGCCTGCACATTAAAAACAGACAAACGGAAGCCTCTGGGGTATAAGGATAGTACAAACCACACCAAATACCTGGAGGCTTCGTATGGAAGAGTCTAGCATAGAGTTGGTCTGTGCGCAGAATGTAGAGGTGGCGCGGCAGAGCATCGTGGGTGATCAGTGGGAGCAGCTGAGCGCAATGCTGCCAGCTGATCTGGAAGCGAGTGCCAAAGCCAGTGGTGCGCTTGTGCGACGGCGGGGGATATCCGATGCCTCGGTACTGCTGCGTCTGGTGCTGGCCTACGCCGTGCTGGACTGGTCGTTGCGCACGGTTGGGGGCTGGGGGGTGCTGATGGGTTTGACCAACATATCCGATGTTGCGATCCTGAACCGGCTGCGCGGTTGCAGTTCTTGGCTGGGGATGTTGATGCGGCAGCAACTCGAGGCTCGTCAGATCCGAATCACCCGGCGGCCAGGGGTGCGTCTGCGCCTACGGGACGCCACGGTGGTGAGTCGGCCTGGGAGTAAGGGCACCGATTGGCGGATACATCTCAGCTACAATCTGGATAGCCTGTGTATCGACGGGGTCGAAGTAACCGATGCGCATGGTGGGGAAGATCTGGCTCGCTTTCCCGCCTCCCCAGACGACATCATCGTTGGGGACCGCATCTATGCTCATGCTGCTAGCTTGGGTCCCATGCTAGCGGCGGGCGCGCACGTCGTGGTGCGTACCAACTGGCAGAACTTGCCGATGTGGACCGCTGAGAACGAACGACTCGACGTCATCGCCTGGCTCAAAGAGCGGTTTGCCGACACCACAATCGACTATCAGGAACAAGCAGTGAGGTTGCCGACGCCGCAGGGTAGCTTTAGCGTTCGTCTGACCGCCTGCCGGCTTCCACTCGAAGCCGCCGAGCGGGCCCGAGCCAAAGCACGCAAGAATGCCCAGAAGCAAGGTCGCACGCCCGATGAACGCACCTTGTTCGCGTGTGGTTTCATCTTGCTTCTGAGCAATCTGCCCACTGAACACTGGGCGACCACCAGCATCTTTGATCTCTATCGCCTGCGCTGGCAGGTCGAACTCGTCTTCAAACGCTGCAAAAGCTTGTTCCACCTCGACGAGTTACGCGCCTTTGATCCCGCCTTGGTTCAGACCTACCTGCTCGGTAAGCTCTTGGCCACGCTTCTCATCGATGTCCTCACCGGCAACATCGCCGCAATCAAACCAGGCTGGTTTCTCTCTTCCGTTCGTCCCGTCAGTCTCTGGCGATTGCACACACTGCTCTGGCACCAACTCCACCAGATGGTGTCCGGTGTCATCCCCCGCAGCATACAACTTGCGAGCTTGCCCCAACTGCAGCGATTCCTTTGTGAGCCGCCACGCAAGCGAGTACAACAATTGGCCCGGGCTCGCCTCTTCCTTTATCGTTTGTCTGTTGTTAATGTGCTTTAGCTGAAATGCTTAAGTTAGCGCCTATGGGGGTTGGGGGTTGGGGATTGGCTGTGTAGGAAATGGAGAACTGCGGCGGTGACCTCGTCGGGTGTGAGATCGTCGGTGGGGAGGTAGAGGTCGCAGTGCTGGCGGGCGTGGGCAAGGCGCTGGCGTTGTTCGGCGACCCAGGCTGCCACCGGCTCGCTGGTCTGGCGCCGGCGGGCAACCGTGTCGGCCTGTGCATCGAGATAGATGAGCACATCGGCGGGATGCAGCCGCCGCCACAGATCGGGCACGTAGGAATGCTCCTGAGCGCATGCGTACACGGCGTAACCTTGTGCGTGCAGCGCCTGGCCGAGGGTGCTTTTGCC
>JAYRNS010000470.1:0-2594 GCA_041912075.1 Anaerolineae bacterium | reverse complement strand
TCGTATCGATGAAGTGCCGGCTGGATGGCCGCTATCATTCGCGCATTCGCGCGACATTCGCGGACGGCCGGCGCAGAAACAGCACCGTACGCTCGACTTCGATCACGGTCACACCATCCTGGTTGATTCCGACGTGACGCAGGCGCACGATGCCGCGATCGGGCCGCGACTGTGAGGGCCGGGTCTCCAGCACTTCACTCTCCACGTACACTGTGTCACCGTGAAAGAGCGGGTTGGGGTGCAGCACCCGCTCGTATGACAGGTTGGCCACGATCGTGCCTTCCGTCAGCTCAGGCACGGTGATACCCACGACGAGACCCAGCGTAAAGATGCCGTTGACAATGCGCCGGCCAAACTGGGTACGTGCGGCAAAGTCCTCGTTGAGGTGGAGCGGCTGCGTATTCATCGTCAGCGCGTTGAACAACACGTTGTCCATCTCTGTCACCGTGCGCCCGAGATTGTGGCGAATACGCTGCCCGACCACCAGATCTTCGAAATAAAGACCAGCCATCGGAATACCCCTGTGCCCTTCGTCAGTCCGACTCAGCCAGCAGCTCGTCCACCTCACGCAGCACGTCGGCTTCCGTGCGCCCGTCGGCACCCTCGCGTGTGGGCGGCAGCAGTGTCTTGGAACCCACCGCCAGGTAGGTGTAACCCGCGTTGACCAGCGTGGCAAAATCCGAGATCATCCGCCGGCCGTCGACAATCAGATAGGGCGGGCGTACCGTTTGTTCGATCTCGCTGCCCAAACCGCGGAACTCCTCCCAGTCGGTCGAGATGAACAGGGCATCACTGCCCTCCAGCGCGGTGCGCGCGCTGTTGTGGTAACTGATTTTTTCATACAATCGGTTCTGCTGCGGGTTGAAATAACTGCGCGCCTCGTCCATCGCCAGCGGATCGTACGCGCGGATCGATTTGACGCCCAAACCGAGCAGGTCCTGGACGACGCGCAAGGCGGACGAATCGCGCATGTCGTTGGTGCGCTTCTTGAACGCCAGCCCCAATAATGCGACGGTCTTTTCGTTGAAATCAAAACGTGCCTCGTGCAGCGCACGTTCGATCAGGTAGGTCTTCTGGTATTCGTTGATCTGATGCACCGAGCGCAGCAGGTCGGTCGATTTGCCGTGCCGGCTCAATTGGTAGATGAGCGACTGGATGTCTTTGCCAAAACAGCTGCCACCCGCGCCGTTGCTCACAAACGACCCCCACGTACTGATACGGTCGTCCGCCGTAACCCCTTGTTTGAGCTGGGACATGTCGATGTTATCGAACGTCTCCGCCAGGCGTGCACCGACCCCGTTCCAGAAGGAAATGTAAGTCAGCAGCAAGGTGTTAGCCATATACTTGATGGCTTCGGCGGTTTCAGGGGTGGTTTCGATGTAACGAATCCGCACGTGGTCGACGAACTGCGGATAGACACGGCGCAGCAGTTCGAAGTCCTCCGGCGTGTCCGCCCCGACGACGACCCGATCCGGTTTGCGTGAGCGTTCCACGGCGTTACCTTCGGGGAGGAACTCTGGGTTGGAAGCCACACCCGCGTTGGGTACGCGGTGCTCCTGCAGCACCTTGAGCAGCCGGCGAGCCGTGCCGATGGGCACCGTGCTCTTGTTGACCAAGACTACTCGCCGTTTGTTTTGGCGGCGGGCCAGTACCTGCGCCAGGTGATGCACGGCTTTCATGTAATAGCTCAAGTCCGTTGCACCACTGCGCAGCGGCGGGGTCGGCAGGCAAAGAAAAATCACTTCGACCCCTTCGATGACCGGCTCGACTTCAGTGACGAAAAAAAGGTGCCGGTCGAGGTTTTCTTTGATGACGTTCGACAACTCCGGCTCGTTGACGTAAGCCTCGATCGCCTCACGCCGGCCGGTGCGGTACGCCTCGATACGAGTATGGTCGATGTCATACGCATACACCTGATGACCGTACTCCGAACAAACCGCAGCATGGGTCAGACCGACAAACCCGGTGCCAACGACCAGGATTTTCATGCGTCCTTGCTCCTTTCGATATCGTTTCCAGGGTGGGTATCCACAGGCTGATGCTCACAACGCGCGTGGTTTCCTCCCTGGAGACGGTGGGGTGTGCGGCAGGCGTTCCGATTGTAATGGAAGACAGGCAAAAACACAACTGTCTCGTTTCTACAGTGAGATAACTTTGGCAAATGCGAATCAATCGACTATACTGCCTGCGCAGAACGGAGAGCTTCTGCTTTTGCGAAGGCGCGCCGCACCTGGGGGTACAGCACGCGTCCGCGAGGTCAATCCGTCACTACCAGCCCACTTGTGAAAGGTTGAAACATGCCTGATCCACGCGTTGTCAAACTGGCCGATGTGCTGGTCAACTATTCGACGGCGGTGCGCCCGGGCGACTGGGTGTTCATCCGTGGTCACGTCGCCGCCATGCCCCTGGTCGAGGAACTGCTGCGTCACGTGCTGCGCGCCGGCGGACGCCCGAATGTGGTGCTCAGCAGCGATGAGCTGCAGGAGCTCATGCTGCGTGAAGCATCCGACGAACAGCTGCAGTGGGTGTCACCCATCGATGAGATGATGCTCGGTCGGGCCGATGTCTACATTGCCATGCTGGCGGCGCACAAC
>JAYRNS010000469.1:0-6053 GCA_041912075.1 Anaerolineae bacterium | reverse complement strand
GTCGTGCCGTGTCACCGGGTGCGTAAGACTTCTTGTCCACCACCAGCTCGATACGGTCGTTGTTCTGCCGGCGCCACGCGACGTACTGGTTGGCCGAGGTGCTCACCCAGAAGAAGGCAGCGGCACTGATCTGATTGCCAGCCGAATCGGTGCCGGTGGCGCGCACCAGGTACTGACCACCGTCCTTCGGCGTCCACTTTAGCTGTGCCCGGCCGTCGATGCCCGTGGTGACGCTGGTCGTGTAGACCACCGTTTCCTTGACCTGGCTTGTCCAGAAGTAACGCCCGCTGTCGTCACGCTCCTGGACGCTCTTCCATTCCGCTTTGGACATGGTGACGGTCAGCTGCTTGCGCGGCGCCGGCTGGCTGTCGGGGTCGACGGTGATGAAGTTGAAGGTCATCGGCTCGTCGACGAGGCCCACATATTCCTCGGGCGCCACGCCCACGTACAGGTCGCCCTTGTGCACGATGACGCGCGTCGAGCCAAATACCTCCTGGTTGTTGATGTCGGTCAGACCGACGTCGAACGTAAAGACCTGGCTCAGTTTTTCGGCGGTGATGTCCGCCGGCAGCGTGATCACCAGTCGGCCGTTGGCGTCGGTCGTGCCGGTGCCTTCGCTGATTCGTTTGCCAAAGGGTGTTTGCTGTGGCTCTGTCCAGTCGGTGATGTCCTGGAAGCTGTAAAAATCGTCGCCCTGGTAATCGAAATAGGCATTCTGGCTGAGCACCGACCAGCGCACCTGGGCATTCTTGACGGCGCCGCCAAAGAAGTAGTTGGCCTGCACCGTGACGCTGATCGTATCACCCTGATGGTAGGCCGGCTGCGCTGCCGTCACCGTCATCTCGAACTCAGGTTTGCGATACTCCGCCACCTGGAAGCCCACATTGCCGCCGGTATACGTCGTCAGCAGCGTGCTGATGTTGTAGTAACCCAAACTGGCTTCTTCAGCCAGCTTGAACTCACCGTTGAACGTGCCCAGTGCATTGAGCGGCAGCGTCTCGCGGTAGATGAGATTGCCCATTGCGTCGCGAATCTCGACCGGCACTTGTTTGAGCGCCGGCAGACTGTAACGCGCATCGTTGTCGACACGCACGATGCCCTTGAAGTAGACCGTCTGCCCGGGCCGGTAGATCGGCCGGTCGGTGTACAAATACGCGTTGTACTCTGGTGCATAGGTCTCACCGTACAGTCCGAAGTTCCAGGGGTCGAGACCATCGGTCCAACGTGTATTGGCGACACCAAAGTCGTCCTCGCCCGGTGTGCCGACAAAGGCAAACAAAGGCACGTACACGTCGCGCGACGGGAAAGTCACGGTGTAGACACCGCTGGCATCGGTTTGCCCGGTCTGCTTCAAGCCATGTTCGTCTTCGAGTGAGACACCGACATTCGCTACCGGTTGGCCGCTCTGCAGGTCGGTCACCCACACCAGCGCATCGGTCGAGGATGCTTTGAGGGTTACATTGTAGCGTGAGAGGGCGATGACCTGTGCGTTGGGTACTGCGTAGATGTCACCCGTATCACGCTGGACCGGCATCTCGGGTGACCTAACGTCCAGGTAATACAGCCCTGGTAACAGGGGATCACCATCCGCCTGCACCAACGGCTCGAACCAGACCTGTGACTGGTTCTTCTCCGAAGGTGGTGAGATGCGCCATGCGCGTTCGACCTCGCTGCTCCGGTTGGGTGGGTTTTGCAGCGCTTCGAGCCACTTCTCACCTGAATAACGCATAAACTGCGCCTTGGTCAGGCGCGCCAGCGAGAGGTCGACGTTTTCGATGTTGCGGTGCAAGATCGACGCCATCGTCTTGGTGTATGCATTGTACGTACCAACGGGACTGGCCACATTGAGACTGACGAACGGGCGAAAATCGCCGGTCCTGAAGGACCAGACGTAATCGTCACCCAGGGTGTTGCCGTAGATGTCACCTACTGTGCCTTTGAGGGTCACCGTGTAGGTTGTGTTGGGCTGCCAGGACCACGTTGCGTAGAGCCGGTTGTCGTAGAAATTGAAGCTCGTCAGCACACGGGTGCTCGTCAGCACCGGGGCAACGCCAAGAGCGTTGGCCAGCGTGGCTTCGCTGATCGCACCGGTAAAGTAGATGTTGACCGCACCCACGGGGTTGACGTCGGTCTCACCATCAGCCGGTGTGACCTTGGTGACCTTGGGCAGCGGCACCACCTGGAAAGACGTGCGATACGTTTCGCGCAGCGTGCCCTGACCGCTGCCAGCCTGGGCGCTGGTCCCCACAGTCAGCGTATAGGCCGCGCCGTACGTCAAGTCCGCGCCGGGCTGGAAGCCAATCTCCCGATCGTTCGTCGCCCACTTGAACTGGCCGCTGACGGCCCCATCCGGACCCTGTAAACTAAACGCATCCTCTGTGCTGGTGCGCTGCATCGGCTGGCTGAACGTGACCGAGATGGTGGCGGAGGGTGCCACGCCGGCGGCGCCTTCACCCGGTTGGCTGCCCGTGACCATCGGCGAGGCGGTTGTGAAATGCCATGTATACGGCTCGGCCAACTCACCACCGGTGGTGTCGGTCAGGGGGGTCGTAACGGTCACCGAATAGGTCAGACCGGCACCCAGCAGCGGGTCCGGTTTGAAGCTGTAGACGCTGGTGTTGACCCAATGTCCTTCGCCCGTTACGGAAGGCTCGAACGCGAGCGGCTGCGCAAGCCCGGCCTGGGCATCAACCCCGGTCAGCGGCACCACCGGCCGGTTGAACACGACGGTGATCAGGCTTTCCGGGTCGACCTCTTCGGCCCCTGCAGATGGCTGCACACTGGTGACTTCCAGATAACCCACGGTCACGAAACGAAACTCGGCTGGCGCCAGCATGGGTAGGCCCTGTGCGCTCTTTGCCCCGGTCAGACGGATGTCGTAGCGGGTGGCACGTGCCAGCGGTTTGCCCGGCTTCCACAGCAGCGTATTGGCCTGCACCTCGATCGATCCCGGTACCTCGGGGTCGATCGCAAAACCGGCGGCGGTGCTGTCCGGGTCCATGGCCTGGTCGAAGGTCACCAGCACGGGCGCATCGACCGGCTGCTCCTCCCCGCGCTGCGGATCGGTAGCTACGACTGTAGGCGGCAGCGGCACACGGGTGGGTGTGGGTGCCACTGTTACAGCAGGTTCGCGGGGGGGTGTGGTGACCGGTACCATCCCGGGCACCTGCGTTCCCTCCGCGGGCGGTGTCGGGGTAGGCTGCGCACAGGCGCTGAGCAGCGGAACAACCACCAGCAGCATCAGCACGATGACATTGACGACTTTCATCACAGCATGCGCGCGTGGATGTGAATAAGACATGTCTCTCTCCTCTATCCGGCAATCACCGTAATTACAATTGGCTCGCTTTTTACGACTTTTCCATCGAGCGTCACGCCCGTCGCCTGAAATGTGTGCTGTCCGGGCTGCAGACGCCACCATGTGCTGAGCTGCGAATCGTCGCGGCTGTCCAGCGGCTGGTCGTTCACCAGGATCGTCACCTGGCGCAGGGGTACGTTGCCGCGTACCACTACTTTGACTTCTTGAGTGTCAAGTGGCTGTGCCGGTGATATCCGGTAGACCCGCGCCGCGTCCGGGCTGGTGAGCACCAAAGGCGCCGTATCCAGGGTGCCCAGGGTGGATGGGGAACTGTCCCGGACTGCTGCCGTGACCCCCGCCGCACCGAGCGGCGGTGGTTGTTCGATCCCATGTGCCCTGGCCCATTCCAGTAAATCGGGCGGCAGCACCCAATAGTTCTTATACACACGATATGCAGCCGGTGTCGTCGACGTGGCCCGCTGCCCCGTGCGGCTGTCGAGTGTGACCAGCTGGTGCATGGTATCGGCCTGGGTTGGCTGCGTGCCGTCCAGGAACACCTCCCAGCGCGTGCGCGGGCAGAGTGTAGTCGCCAACTGCCCCGAATCGGCGCAGATCTCGACGTCCACCAGACCGGGTGGTCGCGTGAAGGTCTGCATGGGCTGGTCACGCAGCACGTTCTCCATAAAATCGTGCCAGATCGGCCCGGCGCCCGTGACGCCGCTGATGCCCTGCATCGGCGTGTTATCAGCATTGCCCACCCACACGCCGACCACCAGATCGGGGGTGTAACCGATCGTCCAGTTGTCCTTCCAGTCGGTCGTCGTGCCGGTCTTTACCGCCGCCGGGCGGTCACCGGTTAGCCGCAGCAGGCTGTGGCCGCCAAAGGTTGGCAGCCGCGCGTTATTATCACTGAGGATACTGGTGATCAGGTAGGCCACCTGCGGACTCAGCACCTGGTGCTGCACGGCGTTGGCCGCGGCCTCGGCCGCATGGTACAGCACGTTACCTTCCGTGTCTGCCACCTGCAGGACTGCGGTTGGCACGACGCGCTGGCCACCGTTGGCAAAGGCACCATAGGCGGCCGTCAGCTCCAGCAGTCGCACTTCGCCGCCGCCCAGGGTCAGTGCCAGGCCAAAGTCATCTTGCGCCACGAAGGACGAGATGCCCAACTGCTGCGCCAGGTCGACGAGGGCCGGTACGCCGACGTGCTGCAGGACCTTGACGGCCGGCACGTTGAACGAACTGCCCAGGGCGTCGCGCAGCAGCACGGGCCCGTGGAACTGCAGGTCGTAATTGAGCGGCACGTAGGGATCGCCCTCACGGGTTGGAAAAGCCGTGCGCACGTCGCTGACCAGGGTGGCAGGGGTCAAGGGTGGTTTGCCGGCCGCCTGTGCCCGTTTGGGGTCGAACGCGGCGGCGTAGGTCAGCGGTTTGATCGCCGAGCCGGGCTGGCGCAGGCTCAACGCGGCATTGACATTGCCCTGGATGCGGTCGTCGAAGTAATCGGGACTGCCCAACATGGCAACGATCTGCCCGGTTTGCGGGTGCAGCGCGACCAGGGCCGCGTTGTCGACACGGCGGTTGGGTGAGGCCTTGCGGTCGGCGCGCAGATCCTGCAGACGGCGCTGAGCGATAGCCTGGGCCAGGTTCTGCCAGTCCAGGTCAAGCGTCGTTGTCACCCGCAGACCGCCGCGCAGTACGGCGTCGCTGCCAAACTGGCGTTCCAGCCAGTTGTTGACGAACATGACGAAGTGCGGTGCCTGGATCGGGAACGGCGTGGCCGCGTATTGCAGAGGTTCGTGCCGCGCGAGATCAGCCTGCTGGGCGTCCAGATAGCCCTGTTCGGTCATCAACCGCAGCACTACTGTCTGGCGGTTGCGGGCGGCCGCGGGGTCGATCAGTGGATTGTAGGTCGACGGTGACTGCAGCAGACCAGCCAGCAGGGCACACTGGGCCACGTCGAGTTCGCGCGCCGACACACCAAAGTAGGCCTGCGCCGCCGCCTCGATCCCCACGGCAAAGTTGCCAAAATAGGCCTGGTTCAGATACAGCTCGAGCAGCTGGTCCTTGGAATAGACATGCTCCAGCCGCCAGGCCAGCCAGGCTTCACGCAGCTTGCGCCGCAGCGTCTGCTCGTAGCGCTCGTCGGCATCCAGCAGCAGGTTACGCGCCAGCTGCTGGGTGATCGTCGAGGCACCGCTGACTGTCGTGCCGGCCTGGGTATTTTGCCAGACGGCGCGGCCAATCGCAAGCAGATCGACACCCGGGTGCTCGTAAAAGAGCTTGTCCTCCGTCGCAATCACTGCCTGACGGCAGGCTGTGGGCATCTGATCCAGGGGCAGAGGCGTCTGTTTGCTGCCATTAGGGTCGATCACCTCGTACAGCAGCCGGCCGTGCCGGTCCAGGATTTGCGTGGAGGGACGCTGGATACGCGTGCGGCTCTGTTCCGGACCGGGTAGATCGGCCAGCAGATACGCATAGAGACCCACGGCCGCCACAACGAGCAGACCGAGGGCCAACAGGCACAAGCGAATCAATAGTGAACGAGTCCGTATGACCATACAATTCTTGAAGCGGGCGTAGGTGTCCTGGCAGAAGCGGCTTCTATCTCACTAGAACGTTCCATCACCCGTCCCGGTTCCGCACGCACTCTGGCGTGCGCAAGCCACGCTTGCGCTCTGGATGACGCAATCACTGGCGATCACCATTCTCGGCCTCACCATCCCAGGGCGCTTCAGCCAATCGCACCCGGCTT
>JAYRNS010000468.1:0-3006 GCA_041912075.1 Anaerolineae bacterium | reverse complement strand
TCGCTCGATCCGCAGGCTTCATCCTACGGTGCTTTGCCCTTGTACCTGCTGGCACTGACCAGCGGTCTGGCCGAACAGGTACTGGGCTGGCTCAAGTCGTTTCTGACGATACCGTTCGATTCGGCGCCCATGCTGTACGTCGGCCGGCTGCGGTCGGTCCTGGCGAGCGTGGCCACGGTGGGGCTGACCGCGGCGCTGGCGGGGCGGTTGGTTGGGCGAACCGTCGCCTGGTTGAGCGCGCTGCTGCTGGCGGTCAGTCTGCTGCCGGTGCGTGAAGCGCACTTTGCCACCGTCGATTCGATGTTAGTCGCCTGGATGGGGCTGACGCTCTGGCTGGGCGTGGGTATTGCGCAGCGCGGTGCCTGGCGCGATTACGTTGCCACCGGTGCGGCGCTGGCCATGGCCATGGCGACCAAGATTGGGGCCGTCGTACTGCTGGCCCCGATCCTGCTGGCGCACCTGGTGGTCGTGTGGGCGCCGCCCCGCCAGCTGACGCGCCACTGGACACGCCTGCTCGCGCTGGGGCTGGTGGTGGCTGCCCTCTGGCTGGTGTTGAACCCGTACGCCCTGCTCAACCCGGCGGGCTATTTCGACCTGGACCGCAACGACAGTGTGCGCACGCAGGGGTTGGTGGTGCGCGGCGACCTGCCGGTGTTGTACACTTTGCAGTTCGAGGGCACGTCTCCTTACCTGTATGCCCTGACCAACTGGCTGCCCTGGGGCGTGGGGATACCGCTGCAAATCGTGATGCTGCTGGGCGTCGGTTACAGTGCGTGGCGCCTGCTGCGTTCTGGCAGCGGCAGTGGGCCGCCGGCGCCCGGCGCCACACCAGCCTGGTTTGCCGATGCTTATCTGCTGGCCTGGTTGTTGGCCTATTTCGTTTCGACCGGTGGTTGGTACGCCAAATTCATCCGCTACGCCCTGCCGCTGATACCGGTGCTGTGCCTGCTGGCAGGCCGGTTGTTGGCCGACCTGTGGGCGCGGGTGGGGGCGCGGGGCCGCTGGGTGGTTGCGTTGGTGACCGGTGCAGTGGTGATGGCCAGCCTGGCCTATACCGTCGGCTACGCCGGCCTCTACATGCAGCGTGATACCCGGCTCGTGGCGGCAGACTGGATTCGCAACAACATCCCAACGGGGGCTTCCGTCCTGGTCGAAAAGGACGAGGGCATTTTCATGCACGAGGCGGGCGAGCTGTACGGTTTGGATGACCGCAACTGGCAGGTCTGGAATCCGTACGAAGTCGACGGAGTCAGCAGCATACGTTACCAGGCACCGCAGGTCACCGACGCGCAGACGCGTGCTTACCTGGCGCGGCTGCTGACCACCGACTACGTCATTATCGGCAGCAGCTGGGCGGAACGTTTCCAGGCCGGGGCGGCGCAGTTTCCGGCCCAGGCCGATTTCTATGCACGCCTGTTTGCGGGTGACGCTGGCTACAAGCTGATCGAAACGTTCCAGGCGTATCCACGACTGGGCCCATTTATCTGGCGAGACGACGCGGCCGAACTGACATTTCGTCTGTTCGACCACCCGGCCGTTTATGTTTTCAAGAAAGAAGGCGCACCATGACGCACGTGATTCTGATCAACCCACCGAGTCCGTCCGACCATGCGGCCAACCGTGAAGGTACCGCGGGCATGGGTGTCGTCGGCGCCCAGGCGAACGATTTTGTCTACCCGCCCCAGACCCTGGCCACCGTGGCGGCCGTGCTGCGCGCCAACGACTACGAAGTCACCTGCATCGATGCTGTCGCCGAAAAGCTGGATACCACGGCAACGATCGCGCGGCTTCCAGCCACCAACGAGCCGCTTGACGTTGGCGTCTTCGTCAGCCAGGCCACCCGTCGCATCGACATGGAGTTCATCGACGCCCTGGCGGCAACGGGGTTGGCCGGTGAAATCATCGCCTTTGGGCCGGCGATGCGCTTTATCGGACCGGATGTCATGGCCCATTCGGACGTGACGGCCGTGGCCATGGGTGAGGCGGAGACGGCGTTGTTGTCCACCTTGCAGATGGCGGCGCACGAGGCCGGCGGTGATGAAGATACGTGGATTGCCGGTCCAGCCGCCGTCGATGCCGATCCAAACACCTTGCCGCGCCCGGCATGGGACCTGCTGCCGCACGAGCTGTACCCGTTTTTGACCCTGCAGGCCGGGCGGGGATGTGACGACAACTGCGCCTACTGCCCCTACGTGGCCAGTGAAGGACACGGACGCAGCGTGCGTACGCCCGAAGCGGTGGTGGACGAGCTGGCCTGGCTGGCACGCACCTATCCCAAACCGCGTTATCTGTTTCGCGACATCGTCTTTGCCGCCGACCGCGCCTGGGTCGAGGGGTTTTGTCGCCAGGTCAACGACCGGCATTTGGAGGTGGCCTGGGAGTGCGAGTCACGACCCGAGCATTTCGACCTGGGCCTGCTGCGTAGTATGGCGCGCGCCGGGTGCACCACGATCAAGATCGGCGTCGAGACATTGGACGACGATCTGCTGGCCAACATGGGACGCCTGCGGGCCGGCGAATCGGCGGACGACTACCGCCAGCGGGTGCGAGAAGTACTGCATGCGTGCGAGCAAGTCGGGATTGGCTGTCGCGTGTTTGTGATGATCGGTCTACCCGGGGAAACCGACAGCGCCCGCACGCGCACACGCGAGTTTCTGGCCCAGATGCGCCCGCCGTATCTGAGCGTCAAGATCTACCGGCCCTATGCCGGCGTCCGGGTGGAAGAAGAAGGTCAAAGTGCGCAACTCAATGCCCACTGGGGCGCACACCCACTCAGCCGGCAGGAGTTGTACGAGATGCAGCGCGACTGGCAGAGCCTGCAGGGTGAGCCGCCCAAGCCGGGTTTGTTGGACCGGATGAAGCGGTTGGTGGGGAAGAGGGAGTAGGGAGTACGGAGTAGGGAGTAGGTGGGAGCGCCGAACGCCAGTTCGGCAGCGCCGCAACGCATGGTTGTCAACGAGGGTGGTACACAGTCCCACCTTTGGGGAGCGCCGCCATCTCTGGCGG
>JAYRNS010000467.1:0-2287 GCA_041912075.1 Anaerolineae bacterium | reverse complement strand
GCGTCGGGGGGCGCTGAAAACGGCATCTCCGGACCATTGCCCATCACCAGGTGGCCCCAGTGTTCGCCGTCCCAGCGTACGTTTGTCCAATAGGTGGCTATGTTGGTCATCGTGAATCTGTGCCGTCCCCTGCTGGTGTTGGATTCTTGCCTATGACTACCAGGTTTACGAATCGCGGTGCAGACAATAGTCAGCCCAGGCAAGGCTCAAGGCTGCCGCGTACCGTTCTTCCTGGCCAGAGGGTACAGGGTTATAGAGCTGTACTGTCGCCAGCAGTGACTGTGGCACACCGCCGGTGGCGCGCAGACCCTGGGCATAAGCCTGGTCGAATATTGCGGGCAGAGCCATGAACTGTATGGCCTCACCAGCGACAGTCACCGTCGTGACTGGGATACCGGACCCACACGTGCAGGCCGCTGTGGAAGTGACCTGCGGCGATGGCGCCGGCTCGATCACCTCGCCGCGACGACGGCTCCAGTGCACGGCCAGCAGTTCGTCCACCTGGGCCGCCACGGCCGTGGCCAGCGCATCGACGACCTGCTGACCGCCAGTGTCCAGGCGGCGCAGCCCATGCGGCACAGGCAGGTCTTGTGTTTGAATGAAGTCGCTGACGACGAAACTGGCCGCGGGTTTGTGGCTGTAGAGCTCCGTTGCACGCGCGGCGCAGCGTTGTTCACAGCCGTCGACGGTGATGGTGGGGTAGAACCGGGCGAACGCACGATCACCCTCACCACCGGCCAGGAACAGCGGCAGACAGATCGTGACCGTCTGTCCTGGACGGTGCTCTTCCAAGACCTTCAGAGCAGCCAGGCGACTGACAAAACCTTCGGGCATCTCTTCACCGGAACAGGCGACGATACCAACTTTTTTCTCCGGTAGGTTAGGCATCGTGTTATTCATCCTCTGCAGTCCGTGATGCGTGGCGATCGACAGCGGCGGCAGCCTCTTCGGCGATGCATCTTGCCAGTGCCAGTCCCCCTTGGTTCAGCTGCTGGATGCCCTGCGGTTTCAGATGGCGGTGGTGGCGGTAAGCATCCAGCACGCGGAAGTTCTCGATCACCACGGCGCCGGCATCGCTCACGTTTTTATGCGCACACTCAAGGTTGCAGCCGTCGATCGTGATCGCGGGACATCCTTGAAGGCGCGCTTTGAGTGTCTCGTTGCCCAAAACCACCAGCGACAGCGGCAGCAGGGTCACCTGGCCGGGGCGCAGCTCCTCCGCCAGCCCATACGCTGCCTCACGTGTCACTGTCCCATAGGTTTTGCCAATCCCCGAACACGGCACTACCAGAACCTGGTTCTTGCCCCATTCCACTTGGTCCATCCCCTACTCCATGCGCTTATGACGCGGCTTCTGCTTCTGCCCGCATCACTTCGAAATAGGCCGCGGCGTCGAGCAGATGGACGCGGTCTGCTTCCCAAGCGGCCAGCCGCACTTCGGCCAGCCAGCCACTGCCATACGGGTCCTGGTTGATCAACTCTGGGGCATCGGTGAGGGCTGCGTTGATCCGTAGGATGCTTCCTGTAACGGGTGATGGCACCTCGAGATCGACCTTGACCGTCTCCAGGTTGGTTATCTCACTCCCTTGTACCACGGCCGTGCCGGTGGGCATGATATCGACGAATGCAATGTCGCCACTGGACTGCTGCCGGAAATCGCTGAGACCGATGCGCGCTGTGCTGGTTGCCAGGTTTACATCCACCCAGACACCGGTCCGGTTGTACCATAGCCCGTTCTTGACACGGAAGGTGAATTTGTCGACTGTCAACACGCGATAGTCTTCTGGATCGGACATTGTGTTTCAACCTCCCTCACGTTCTTGGCGTTTTGCTGGTAGGCTTTGGCTGAGTTCAGCCTGGGTCATGCCCGTACACTGCGGACAGGGACAGCCACTCAGTGGGCGCGATTCCAGTCCATTGGCCGGTACTGGACCCAACAGGATGGCCAGCAGTGATGTGATTTCGGAATCGGTCACGCGGTAGTAGACGTTCTGCCCGTCTTTGCGATCGCTCACCAACCCTTCACTGCGTAGAATGGCGAGCTGCTGCGAGATGTATGGCTGCGGCCTGTGCAGCACGGTTTCCAGGTGGCAGACGCACTCGGCATCGCGGCGGGTCAGGTCAAGAATGTGCAGGCGCACCGGGTGTGACAACACTTTCATCAGGTTGGCAATCCGATCGTATGGATCGACGATTGCAGGTGAACCGATCATTCCGACCATCGTGCGTCCTCCCACGTCCTTCACCAGTGGGTCACTTGCCATGACTGTAGCCATTGATCGAGCGT
>JAYRNS010000466.1:0-5748 GCA_041912075.1 Anaerolineae bacterium | reverse complement strand
TTCGATTTCGCCCGCGCCAGCCGCTCGGGTCTGCTGCCGGACGAGCCCGGGCGCGTGGTCCTGCCTGGTGCACCCGCGCTGTCGCTGCCAACGCCGTCGATCACCACCAGCCTGGTGTTTTCGTCCTCCCTGGCGCTGCGCGGTGTTGACGTGATCGACGACGGTAAGTGGGGTCTGACCTATTGGCGCGGCTACTGGCGGGCCGACCAGCGGCTGCCCGCCGACCTGCAGGTGCGCCAGTTTGCCGTCACACCCGACGGCGCCCTGGCTGACGATCCGGCACTGCGGCCGCCGGTTGCCCTGCTGTGGTATCCACCAGAGCGTTGGACACTCGGGGAAACCGCGCTGGTCGAAACCCTGCCGTGGTATTTGCCGGCGCAGTGGGCGCCAGCGGTCGGGGTGTTCGAGGGTGCCGATTGGAATGACCGCGGCCGGCGCTGGCCGGTCAGCGGTGAGGCCCCACGGTTCGACGGTAGCACCTGGGCACAGCTGCCCGCCTATCAGCGACAGGGGCGAACCCTGCGTCCCCTGGAACCGCCGCCGGCTAGTGCGACCACGGCACCACTGGCCCAGTGGGCGGCCGCCGACGGCGGCACCTGGGGCAGCCTGCTCAGTGCGACATTGCCCACCACGCCGTTGGTGGCCGGCCAACCAATGACGGTTACGCTGACCTGGCGTCTGGCCCAGCCGTCGGCGCACGACTATGCCGTGTTTGCCCACCTGCGTGATGCAGCGGGACGCACAGTGACGCAGGCCGATGGCCAGCCGGTCTGGTTTGGCGTGCGGCCGTTCACCACATGGTCAGCCGGCACGCCGGGCGCAGACGTACGGGTATTCGAGGCTGGCACCCTGCAGCCCGGTGAAACCTACGACCTGGTGGTCGGGCTGTACGACCCGACCACCTCCCAGCGTCTCGACGTCAGAGGACCGGATGGATCGATGGTGGGCAATGAGGTCACGGCGGCCACGCTGACCATCGAAAGAGAATGAGGCATGGCAGAAAACCTGGAGGTCTATCACAACGCGCGCGTGCTGATCACCGGTGGCCTGGGGTTCATTGGATCGAACCTGGCGATTCGGCTGGTCGAGCTTGGAGCGCAGGTCCTGATCGTCGATTCGCTGCTGCCGGAGTATGGTGGCAACTGGTTCAACATCGAGCCGGTACGTGATGCTGTGCGCGTCAACATCGCCGATGTGCGCGATCCGCACGCCATGAATGCGCTCGTCCAGGACCAGGACTTTCTCTTCAACCTGGCCGGTCAGGTCAGCCATCTCGATTCGATGACCGACCCGTTCACCGATTTGGACATCAACACCCGCAGCCAGCTCAGCATCCTGGAAGCCTGCCGCTACCACAACCCCGACATCAAAATCGTCTACGCCGGCACGCGCCAGCAGTACGGCAAACCGGATTATTTGCCGCTGGACGAGCGCCATCTGCAGCATCCCACCGACGTCAATGGGGTCAACAAACTGGCCGGCGAGTGGTATCACATCATCTACCACCAGGTGTACGGTTTGCGGACCACGTCGCTGCGCCTGACCAACACCTACGGTCCACGCCAGCTGATGCGCCACAACCGCCAGGGGTTCATCGCCTGGTTCGTACGCCTGGCGATGGACGGGCAGGAGATCCAGGTCTACGGCGACGGCCGCCAGCGGCGTGACCTGACCTACGTCGACGACGTGGTCGATGCCTTTCTGCGAGCAGGGGCCGGCGAGGCGGCCAATGGCCAGGTTTTCAACCTGGGCGGCGACGTACCGGTGGCGTTGGGCGACCTGGCACACCTTCTGGTCGCACTCACCGGTCGCGGTCACGTGCGGCTGATTCCCTGGCCAGTGGAGCGGGCGAAAATCGACATCGGTGATGTGTTTTCCAGTTACGCGCGCATCGAATCGACGCTGGGCTGGCGCCCGCAGGTGACGCTGCGCGAGGGTCTGGAACGTATGATTGCCTACTACCAGACCCACCGCACTCATTATTGGTGACCGACCGGTCGCGCCTGTTTTCTGGAGCCAAAAAAGGTGGAGGTCCTGCGCAATGCCATCGACCCACGTCGTATTCAACGACCTGGCGGCCCAACACGCCGCGATCGCCGATGAGCTGGAAAGTGCCGTGCAGCGCGTGCTGCGCAGCGGGTGGTACATGCTGGGCCCCGAAGTGGAAGCCTTCGAGGCTGAGTTTGCCACCTGGTTAGGGCTGCCCGGCGGCAGCCATGCGGTCGGAGTGAACTCCGGCACCGATGCGCTGCACCTGGCGCTGCGGGCCTGCGGTGTGGGGCCGGGCGATGACGTGATGACCGTCAGCCACACGGCGGTCGCCACCGCGGCAGCCATTACGCTGGCTGGTGCACGTCCTGTGTTTGTCGACATCGACCCGGCGACCTATACGCTCGATCCCGCGCGGCTGGTCAATGCGCTAACACCGCAGACGCGCGCCATCATCCCCGTGCACCTCTATGGACACCCAGCCGATCTGGCGCCGATCCTGGCGTTTGCCCGCTCGCACGGACTGGTCGTGATCGAAGACTGTGCGCAGGCGCACGGCGCGCACTATCAAAATCGCCCCGTTGGCACGTGGGGCGACCTGGCCTGTTTCAGTTTTTATCCAACCAAGAATCTTGGGGCGGCCGGTGATGGCGGCATGGTGGTCAGTCGTGACAGCGAACTGGCGAGGCGGGTACGTGGTCTGCGCGAGTACGGTTGGTCGGCGGGCGAGCGTTACGTCAGCCGTGAACTGGGTTTCAACAGCCGGCTGGACGAACTGCAGGCCGCCGTGCTGCGTGTCAAACTGCGCCACCTGGAGCGCTGGAATGCCCGGCGGCAGACGTTAGCGGACGGCTATGGGGACCTCCTGGTGGATGCCGGCGTCACGCGGCCCGCCGTGCGCCCTGGCAGCACGCACGTCTATCACCTCTACGTGGTACGCCATCCGCGTCGCGATACTCTGCGCCAGACACTACACGCCCAGGGTATCGCGACGCTTGTCCACTATCCCGTACCGATCCACCAGCAGCCGGCCTATCAGTTTCTGTCACCGGCGGCCGGGCTGCCGGTGACAGAAACAATTGCCGGCGAGATCGTGTCGCTGCCCTTGTATCCTGAGATGACAGACGAGGCGATCGTGGCGGTGGCCGCGGCCGTGCGCGCCTCTCGCTAACGCCGGCTGGGCAGGATTCCGTTCTGGAAGAGCCAGGGCAGCCAGTAGTAGTACGTCTCGGGTGTTGGCGTCAGCGTGGGCGTGGCGGTGGGTGTGGCGGTGGGGGTTTCGGTTGGTGTGGCCGTCTCGGTAGGTGTGGCGGTCTCGGTTGGCGTCACGGTCTCCGTGGGGGTGGGTGTTTCCGTTGGCGTGTTCGTGACGGTCGGTGTCGGCGTCACGGTTACGGTCCCGGACGGCAGCGGTGTCGGGGTTGGCGTGGGGGTATTGCCGACCGGTCCGCCATAGGTGAGAATCTTGCCATCGTGGGTCACCGCCCAGGCGTGACCGGAATCGACCGCGTCGACTTCCCAGATGAAGCTGGTGGCGGGGCTGTTGACGCGTGACCAGCTGGCGCCACCATTGACGGTGTGGTAGATGCGGCCCACACGGTCGTTGACACCGCCGACCGCCCAACCTTCGGCGGCATTGAGCATGTCGATGTCGTAGAAGGTCGTGTCGTAGGCATTGGTCGGCTGGAGTGTCCACGATTGCCCACCATCACCCGTGCGCATGATCGCCCCGCCGGACCCCGCGGCCCATCCCGTGCTGACATTCAGAAAACTCAACCCCAGCAGGTCGGCACCTGGCGTGAACACACGTCCCCAGGTTGCCCCCTGGTCATACGAAATGGCGAACGTCGAGCCGTTGCCGGCGCCGTAACAGGTGGATCCAAAACAGGCCCATTCCCAGATCACGACGTTGCCGCCCGGCTGGAACTGGTACCAATTGAAACCGGTATTGGTGGAACGAAACGACTTGCCATCGGTGCCGCCGGCCAGGAGGATGTTGGGTGTCACCCAAACGACCGAATAGAGATAACCGGTATAACCGCCGGGCATGCCGCGAACGCGCCAGGTCTGGCCGCCGTCCGTCGTATAGGAGGCCTGACCGAGGTGCCCCACGCTCATGCACTCCAGCTCGGAGCGGCAGGCGATACTCCCCTGCCAGCCGCCCATGGTCGGTGGCAGCGATAGTTCCAGCCAATCTACCCCGCCGTTGGTGGTCTTGACGATGTAGGGGTTGCCGGTAACCCCCCAGCTGGGTCCACCCACGGCGTAACCCACCTGGGTGTTGAGCATGGTGATGCTGCGTAACGTGATGCCGGCTGGCGCATAGTATTGGATCGTCCAGTCGGTGTTGGGTGCCGCGGCGTCGGCAGCCCCTGAGACGGTGGTTGGATGGAGGGCCAGGCCGCCCACGCCGACCACCAGGCTTACCAGCAGGGCAATCGCGAGGGTTGCAGGAAGACGACGATGCATGGTTGCTCCTTGTGTATGGGTCCAGGTGGTGGCGGTGACCACAACCTGCTGGGGGAACGGTAGATGTCGTGAGAGCTCTTGGGGTGTTGGTCGGGCAGTCACCCCAGCGCGCAAGGTTAACCCGCCAACATTAATGCCGGATGAATGACAAGCCGCCCTGACATGACAATTTATTCAAGTAGGGCCCGCAACGAAACACGCGACGCGACCTTGGCGATGATGGCCGGCGAATTTGCCATGGTTATTTCGTTGCGGTGCCATCACTACACTCATCCAGCGCAAAAACGAAATGGGCGCCAGGACCAGGGTCCGGCGCCCATTTCTTCGTCGTGCGTTCGCTCGTCTCTATTGACTGACCTTGACCAGATCATCAACCTTTTGTGACAGCATGGCGATCTTCTTGCTCAGTTCCTCGATATCACCCTTGTTGGGCACGTTCAACCGAGCCAGAATCTTCTCGATCTGCTCTTCAACCACAGTCGAAGCCGACTCGACACTCTTTTCGACGCGTTTCTCCGCCCCGTCACGCCGCGCGGTCACGTCATTCATCAACTTGCGCGCATCTTTTTCGGCCAGCTCACCACGTTCGACCAGACGGTTCAGGAAGTCCTGAATCTCGTCGGTGGTCAGCGCAGCGGCACCCACACCCGCCAACAGCACGCGGCGCACCATGGTGACCAGGGGCGCACCCTTTTCCTTGCCAGCACTCTTGACTTCGCTGGCGACATCGGTCACGGCAGACGTGTCAGGACCTGCCTGATGGTTGGTTTCTTTGGCTGTCTTCTTCGCCATAATCGTATCATCCTCCGATCGAGCAGACCTGTCACACGCTGCAGCAGGTGGTGCTCCGTAGAATATTGCTCCAGCAAAAACGCGTGTATAACGCGCTGCGTCATGTCGGGATTATAACATGCGCCGCGGGGCTTGTCAAGTAGCAGTGTTTGGATTGCGCGGCGCGTCATGCAATTGACGCGGGGACAGGGCATGTTTTATAATATGAATGGTTGTGAATCCCAAACGATCATTGTGCAGCGTGGAGGGAGATCGAGATGGAATACCTGGACAAACCGTGGTTGGCCCATTACGAAGCGAGTGTCCCGCAGACCGTGGACTACCCGTCGTATCCGCTTCACCGGATGCTGATCGATGCGGCCACAAAATATGGAAACCACACCGCAATCAAAATGGTGCTGCGCTATCTCCCGGCAGGCATCACGATCGGCGCTGAGTTGTCCTACCAGCAGTTGGACGATGCGACCGGCCGTTTTGCCTCGGCGCTGCACGACCTGG
>JAYRNS010000465.1:0-2848 GCA_041912075.1 Anaerolineae bacterium | reverse complement strand
GAACCGGAGGAATTCGATCGCCTCTAGGCGTTTCTGCCCGCCGGTCACGACGTCCCAAAGAGACCACGCAGCAGCAGTACCCCGCTCACGGCCAACCCCAGCACCGCCGCTGAATAGATCGCGATCGAAGCAAAACCGATCGTCCCCCAGATGCCGGTCGGCTCCGTCGCGCCGGAAGCCAGCCCGGACGTGGTGGCCAGCACCATGCCCACTGTCAGCACACCCGCGGCAATACCCAGACTCCAGGCAATCGGTTTGTAACCCAACCGTGCCCGCCACGCGGCCCACAGCAGCAGCACACCACCGAGCAAAACCACCGGAAAGAGCTCGGCCGGTGCGAGATAGTCGAAATGGAAGACGCGGGCGTGCAGAAAGATGGCCAGGGACAACAGAATCGGCACCAGGATCGGAAACCAGACGAGCGCCGTTCCGACAATGGCCAGTATCTTGGTGAAGGTGCGGTTGTTTTGTGTCATGCTGACAAGCCTCGGCGCACTGGGGCCAGTGCTCTGTTAGGTTAGAGGTGGTGGCGGCTGAGCTGCGCTTGCCTAATCATACACCCACGCAGGTCGGTTGCGCAAGAAGTGTTACATCTTGGGTGAGAGGTGGGGTGACTGGGTGACCCCACAGCGGGCCGGTTTTGTGGCAGACTGGTATCGTTAGGCATCGTAGAAGAACAACTTCCGGCACTATGACTGGAATTCCCGGCAAATCACGGGAAGTTATTCTTCTACGAGCCCTTAGCCACCATATTATCGGCTGGTGTGGATGAACCGTCGTCCGGCCAGCCCACATCACAAAGGAGAATCCAACCATGAAAACCCACCATTTGTTAACCGGCCTGCTGCTGGGTGCGCTCCTGCTCACCGGCTGCGTGTCCCAGGCCAGGGTCGGCCCTTTGCAGACCGAGTCCAAGTCGGTCGAGCTGGGTAACGGTGAGCCCATCAGCGTCGAGATCAACCTGGGCGCGGGCGACCTCGAGGTCACCGGCGGCGCCGAGAAGCTGCTGGAGGGTGACTTCACCTACAACGTGGACCGGCTGAAGCCAGAGGTGACGTACCAGAACGGTGTGCTCAGCGTACGGCATCCCGACAACGAGGGCCTGCCCGTCCTGCGTGGCATCACCGGCTTTCGTAACGAGTGGAACCTGCGCCTCAACAACGAAGTGCCGATGGACATGACGGTAAACATGGGCGCCGGGAACTGCGATCTGCAGCTCGCCGACCTGGCGTTGACCGGCCTCGACGTCACCCTGGGCGCGGGCACAAGTACGCTGGATCTGCGTGGCGGCTGGACACGCGATCTGGACGTGGCCCTCGACAGCGGTGCCGCCCAGATCACAGTGCGGCTGCCGCGCGACATCGGCGTCCGCGTCGAGGTCAATGCCGGCCCGACCGCCATCGACACCCAGGGCCTGACGAAAGACGGGAACGTGTACACCAACGCCGCCTACGGCACGTCGCCGGTGACACTGGATATGAACATTCAGTCCGGCGTCGGCGCGATCAAACTCGAAGTCGAAGAATAAACAATCGCCAGGGCGCACTCCCAGGCGCCGGCAAAACAGAGCCCATCCGCACGAGCCTGCGCAAAGGTCGCGAGGGCGGCGGTCAGCCGTGCCTCAGCACCATACGCTGCCAGGTCCACGTCCGCTAGTGCGTTGGTCAGGCACCGTCTGATTTCTGCCAGATCGTCCGGCATAGCTGCTGCGCGCTCAGCGGTCACGGTTCACCTCGTGAGGGGTGCGCAACGCACCCGGCAAACTCCAGAACACGATACAACCTCTTTGTAACAGACCAGAATCGACGGTTCGTTTGCCACCGGCCCATGGTGAAGGGTCATGCCGCGCCCGCCCCACCGGCGCGAGTGCCATGGTGTTGTACACCAGATGGGGTGTTTTGGCAAGTCGCCGCGCTGCCGTGTCAGCGGCACCTGGGGCCGCGGCTCATCGGGCTGAGGACAGCGACACGTCAACCCTGGTTCATGATACCGGTCATACCGGCCAGAGGTGCAGTGGGCTACGATGTGGTCACAATCGCAGCGGTACCAGAGCCCCGGGGAGGTCACCATCGATGACAATTGAGATGACAGCAAACGACGAACGGCTGCGCCAGCTGTTCAAGTACGCCAACCGCTTCATGGTGCTGCTCTTTCGCCTGGGGCTGGGCAGTTGGGGTAACAGTCCCGCCACCAGCCAGGTGATGGTGCTGGTGCACACCGGCCGCAAGAGCGGGCAGCCGCGCCGGACACCGGTCAACTACGCCATCGTCGACGGCGATGTCTACTGCACCGCCGCGTATGGCCAGCGCGCCGATTGGTACCGCAACGTCAAAGCCAACCCGCAGGTGGAAGTCTGGCTGGCCAACGGCTGGTATGCCGGCCTGGCCGAGGAAGTGCCACCAGAAGATCCCCAGCGACAGCTGTTGATGCGTCAGGTGCTGATTGCCTCCGGCTTTGCCGCCCCGCTGTTTGCCGGTATCGATCCAAAAACCCTGGACGAGGAAAAACTGGCTGAGATCACGGCACCCTACCGGTTGATCCGCATCCGCCGCACGGCCGCGCGCACGGGGCCGGGCGGCCCCAACGACCTGGCGTGGGTGTGGCCGGCAGCGACGTTCGTTTTGGCTGGCCTGCTGCTCCTTGGCCGCACGCGCAAACTGAACGAATAGGCGTTGAACGAACGGGAAAGGAAACCTTGTATGCCGATCGAATTGACGCCAGACCAGGTCTGGCAGGCCATCGAAAAAGAGCTGTTTGCCGTCGTTGGCATGGTCACGTCGCACGGCGAGGCGCGCACCGCCGGTGTCGTCTACGTCGTGCGTGACCACAAACTGTACATCGTCACCGG
>JAYRNS010000464.1:0-1632 GCA_041912075.1 Anaerolineae bacterium | reverse complement strand
GCCAGGGCCGCCGCAGAGTAGCGCCTATACGGAACCTGCTGACATGGCAGCCATCTGACTTGTGGTATAATGTGAATGCTGAGCGCGTGTCTTTCCAAGCGATTGCGGATACGGAGGCGCGAGATGGCGATCAGTATGACCAAATCTGCGATGACTGATCAGTGGACTGAACCGACCTGGGAGGTGGCGTGGCTGTTTCCAGCGCAAGGTGCCTGGAGTGAGCAGGAATACCTGGCGCTGAATACTTCACGCCTGGTTGAGTTTTCGCATGGCCGGCTGGAGGTATTGGCGATGCCCAGCGACAAGCATCAAGCCATTGTTGGTTATCTGTACACCGTTTTTCTGGCCGTCATGCAGCAGATCGGTGGTGCCGTGCGCTTTGCGCCGCTGCGTTTGCGCCTGTGGCCGGGCAAGATTCGTGAGCCGGACCTCATGCTTCTGCTGCAAGCGGATGACCCACGCCGCCAGGATGTCTATTGGACCGGAGCCGATCTGGTGATCGAAGTCATCAGCGAAGACGACCCTGACCGCGATCTGATCACCAAACGTCTGGAGTATGCACAGGCGAGGATCCCTGAGTACTGGATCGTCGATCCCCGCAGCAGCACCATCACCGTGCTGCGTCTGACGGGTGAGCGCTATGAACCCCACGGCCAGTTTGGCGTCGATGATGTGGCCGTATCGGTGATCCTGACGCAGCTGCAGGTACCTGTGGCGGCAGTGTTTGAGGCCAATTAAGGGCACGATAGCCGTTCACCGCTCTGGTACTGCGCGTTTCTGTTTCATAGGCGGCTATGGAGGTCATCATTCGCATGAAGAACGCCCGGTTTGTGGCCGCCCTGCTGATGGTTCCGGTGCTCCTGGTGGGTTCCCACCACGCGCCGGCTGCAGCGGCCGATATTGGGCCTAAACCTTCGGTGGACGTGACGGTCGGTCTGAACGGCGCTCCAGTGCCGGAGGAGCCGTTCTATGCTCAAATGCTCACCTGCCAGGCGCCGGATGCCCAGATGACCCCGCGGTGCGGCTTCGACGGTGCGGCGTGTGACAAGTTCCTGACACTGGCCGAACCGGAACCGGCCGCGGCTTGCACGTGGCGCCTGCATGGGCTGCCGACGGTGTGGGGCGGCGAATGTGTGGACAGCCAGTGCCATTTCACCTATTTCCTGCCCACAGAATTTCGCTTGGCGGTCTATCTGCCCGGCCTTGACCAGCTTTTCGTCTCCAATGCGGTGACGCGTGACACGCTGTATGCCGCCTACCGACTCGAGCTGGCCGAGAATGGCTCGGCGCGCCTGGTCGAGAACACACCGCTGCTGCTGCGGCCCCACGTGCGTGGTGTGTTGCTCGGGATCATGTTCTCGCTCGGCATCGAGCTGGCCGTGGGGTACGTCTTCGTGCGCCTGACGCGTTCGCCCCCACGGGCATTGTGGGGTGTGGTGATCGGCAACCTGCTCACGGTGCCGCTGCTGTATCTCTTCGAGATGACTGTTGGCTTCCATACAGCGTCCCCTCTACTGGTCCTGGTTTTGGCCGAGCTTGGTGTGGTGGTCGGGGTCGGCCGCCATACCCGTCTCGGTCTCAGCCCGTACAGCGGCACAGACTGGACAGTCGTCCTCGAACATGTCGCCCAGT
>JAYRNS010000463.1:0-3720 GCA_041912075.1 Anaerolineae bacterium | reverse complement strand
CATGACCAGGTTGAGATCGACCAGCCGCGCCAGGAGCTGCTGGCGCCAGCCCGCCGGTGCCAGGGTATTGAGCACGGCCGGTGGTACGGCCGCGCCCAGCAGATCGTGCGCCAGCTGCAAGGCGACGAAGACGGACGTACGGGCCTGGAGCTGGCGCGCACGCGTCACGAGCGCATCCCAGTCGATCTGTGCGTGTCGCTGATGGACCGTCCAGGCGATGTCGACGTAGCCTGGCAGACCGGTAAACCCATGGTGCATGGCGCGGTGCAGGCAGAGGTGAAGCAGCATGTCTTCCAACGCCAGTTGTTTCACCGACTGGCCAGCGATGGTCAGCGGCTGGGCGCGCTGCCAAAAGCCAGCGGTGTCGAGCGCGAGGGGTGCCGTGAAGTTCCAGCTGTGGATCAGGTCCTGGTGAAACTCGAGGGTGAGTGTCTCTTGGTGTGCGCCCTTGGCGAAGGAGAGTTCGCCGTTGAAAAAATCACCGGCCATTTCAAGACCATCGGTGCCGCGGAAGCCTAATGGCTGGAGCACACTCACGACCCCATTCAGATCACCGCGCTGCACCAGCAGATCGACATCCGCCATGGGTCGCAAACCGGTATCCGGATAGGTGGTTTCGGCCAGGACGATGCCTTTCAAAAGAATGGGCGTAATCCCCCGTTCGTGCAACGCCAGCAGGACAGGCTGCAGCTCAGCCTCGAACAGCAGGTGGCGGCGCACCGAGGCATAATATTCGGCCGACAGACATTCGCGCACAGCCGCCGGCACCTGGTCGAGCAGTCCGTCGTGGCGTAAATTGTAGAACAAAAGCGGTGTCAGGTTGCACGCCAGGGCGCGCGCGACCTGGGCATCCCAGTCGTTCGGCATCAGCTGTGGCCAAACGACTGGATCACGCGGGGAAGGTCGTACGCCCATCAAGAGGGCCCGGTCGCTGGGCGGCAACGATTCTAATGGAAACATCTTGTTATTGTCAGGTCATCGGACGCGTCGATGTGATGGTCACACGCAGCAGGTTGGAAATGGTAAGGCTTATTGTAGTCCATGATGGCGGTTTTACCAAGTTTGACGGTCGAAGCCGTCCGCGCATGCCATCAACGAATAGGTGCACGAATAAACGAATCAACCTGATCGACAACCTCAGCTGTGCTGGCACCTTATTCGTTCATTCGTAGCCCAAATTCGTTGACGGCATGCGGACGCCCAATATAAGAGACCCGGTTTCTACCATGAAACCGGGTCTCTTCGTCAGCATGGTGTCCCGCCCAGGACCATGCTTGGTCAGTTACGGACGAAACGTCTACGGGCGCAACGTCACCCCACGCAGGGCGACACCCAACAGTACGACGAGCGCGGCGCCCAGACCCACGAGCAGCAGCATGTTATTGGATGGCGAGCTGCTGAACTCATCCAGGGTGACGGCCGTCGGCGGCTGGCGGGTGACTTCGTAGGTTTCGGTGGTGTTGGTTTCGGCACCGTTGACATCGTAGCCACCGCCGATCCACATCCGGCCCGTCAAACCACTGTTGTCGATGACGAACGCGCCGGCATGGTTGCGCCGGGCATAATTCGTGTTGGCAAATGTGGTCCACGTGTTGGAGGATGCGGTATACAGGAAGCTATCCGGCAAGGCGTTGGGCCACTGCCCGCAGCTGGCCACGACGATCTGCCCGGCAAGTGACCAACCCGATCCGGTGTCGAACCCAAAGGCGCGTGTCTCGTCACATCCCGCCACCGCCGAGGAAGCAGTGGGCAGAGATGCTTTCGCGACCCAGCCAGCCCCCAGATTGCTGGGGTCGAGCACGAGTACGTCAGCGATGGCCACAAGAATCGAACCATCGTAGGTGTCACCGCCAATCGAGTAAACCATGCCATCCACGACGGCACCGGCCTGGTAGGCGGCACCCGCCGGCAAGCTCGGCCCGGCACTCCAGCGGCTCCCACCGGCAGCCATGGGGTCGAATATCCACGTCTCACTGCCAACGTACGGTGGCGGTGTGCCGCCGCAGAACCCGCCCCAGGCATAGGCCTTGTTGCCCGTCACGGCCACTCCGCCGGGGAAGACGGTGGCACCGGCCACCTGCCCTGTCCACGGGTCGGTCGCGATTTGGGCGACGGTGTTCGTGTCGGGGTAATAGACCTGGACGGCGTTGGTGCAGAGGCCAGCATTGTCACGCCCGCCAAACACGTACAGTCCAACACCATTGGCATCGGTAAGCTTGGCAATGGTGTAGTTCGAGACCGGCACCGGCATGTCGACGCCGGTATCGGACCAGACCTGCGTCGCCAGGTCGAGCACCCAAACGCTGCCATCGGTGGCGGTACCCGCGCGATAGCCCAACAAATACATCTTGCCGTTGTGCACCTCGGTGTCGAAGCGCACCATGGTAGGTGCCGGCAGCAAAGTGCTGTCGGTCCACGGTGGATCGTTGGGTGCCGCAGCGGCGCCCAGGGCCGTGAAGAGGGTCACCACCAGGGTGAGGATGGCGACGGCGGTCATGATCGAGGTTGAACGTTTCACGAGGACCACTCCTTCCATAACGTTGGCAGCAATGACGAAGGGGAGGTGGGCCGTGCTGCCCGGCAGCACCACCACAAAGCAGGGTCGATCTGGAAACGTTGGCATGTGTGTGCCCGTGCTGGGCGGGACAGCGGGCGATTGGGCGGGGCACGAGACAACACACACCGGCCAAATCTGAACCAAAGCATACCACGATTCGACAGCGGTGTCAATACAACTTTGACGTTTCGCGGGTGAACTGATAAGATTGCTCACAGGATTGATTTTTGTGATGCAAGACTTAGAGCCTATCCGAATAACCCGATATGTGTCTCACAAAGCCGCCTCGTCGAGGTTATTCGGATAGGCTCTTAATGAGGAGGTTTTCATCCATGCTGACACCCTTTCGTAACGAACCGCTGACCGATTTCAGCCATCCAAGCAATATCAAAGCTTTCGAAGCAGCTTTGTCCAAGGTCGAAAGCCGCCTGGGACGCACCTACCCGTTGGTGATTGGCGGCAAAACGATCGAAACGGCGGAAACGTTCGATTCGCTCAACCCCGCCAACCCCAGCCAGGTCGTGGCCCGTTTTGCTCGCGCCACACCCGAACTGGCCAACCAGGCGGTCGAAGCGGCCCACGCCGCATTCGAGGAATGGCGCCACGTGCCCTACGAAGCGCGCGCCCGCTATGCCTTCAAACTGGCCGAGCTGATCCGCCAACGCAAACACGAGTTCAGCGCGGTCATGGTCTACGAGGTCGGCAAAAGCTGGCCCGAGGCCGACGCCGACACCGCTGAAACGATCGACTTCTGCGATTTCTACGGTCGTCAGATGTTACGCCTGGGTGGTGCACAGCCGGTGGAGCCCTACCCCGGCCGCGAAGCCGAGCTGCGTTACATTCCCCTGGGTGTCGGCGTGGTGATCCCACCCTGGAACTTCCCCGGCGCGATCATGGGCGGCATGACCATCGCCAGCCTGGTGGCCGGCAATACAGTGGTGCTCAAACCAGCCAGCACCTCGCCCTGGATCGCATGGACCCTGGCGGAGATGCTGTACGACGACCTGCGTCTGCCGCCCGGTGTGCTCAACTTCCTGCCCGGCCCCGGCGGCCGCATGGGTGATGCCCTGGTCGATCATCCGCTGACGCGTTACATCGCCTTTACCGGTTCCAAGGAAGTAGGTCTGCGCATCTTCGAGCGCGCTTCGGTCCTGCAGCCGGGT
>JAYRNS010000462.1:0-1821 GCA_041912075.1 Anaerolineae bacterium | reverse complement strand
TGCCACACCAATGACTCCAGCCTGATTGCGCCGATCGTGCTGGCTGGCCAGACGCCGGGCGGGGTGCTGCCCCAGTTCGTGCAGAACGTCAACGTCACCGCCAGCGGCAAGATGGCCATCACCGGTGGGGCGCTGACCTACCAGCCCGACCCGGCGGCCGATGGGGTGTACATCTTTGGTCACAACCGGGTGAGCTGGCTGGATTGGGCTGGCGCGCTCTTCTTCGTCGGTGCCCTGGGGCTGATTACGGCCCATGCCACGCTGCGGGTCATCAGCGGGCGGCGGCGCCCCAGGCCGGCGCAGGAAACCACGCCGGTATACATGTACGACAGTTACGAGCGTTTCTGGCACTGGCTGCAGACGATTACCATCATCCTGCTGCTCCTGACCGGTCTGGTGATCCACCGCCCTGATCTGTTTGGCATGTTCTCGTTCCCGCACATGGTGACGCTGCACAACCTGCTGGCGATCGTGCTGGTGGCTAACGCCGCCCTGGCGCTGTTCTGGCATCTGGCCAGCGGCCAGATCCGCCAGTTCATCCCGCGCCCGCGCGGCTTTTTCGACCAGGCGATTGTGCAGGCCAAGTTCTATCTGGACGGGATTTTCAAGGGCAAAGAACACCCCTTCGAAAAGACGTACCGCAAGAAGCTCAACCCGCTGCAGCAGATCAGCTATTTTGGTCTGCTCAACGTCCTGCTGCCCTTCCAGATCATTACCGGTGCGCTGATGTGGGGAGTCCAGCAGTGGCCGGGGATTGCCGGCATGCTGGGTGGGCTGCCCTTCCTGGCACCGCTGCATACGCTGATCGCCTGGCTGCTGGCGACCTTCGTCGTGGCCCATGTCTACCTGACGACGACCGGGGCCACGGTGGGGCAGGATATCGAGGCCATGGTCACCGGTTGGGAAAACGTGCCGGTGCACCAGGCGGGGGAATAACGATGGCAACTGCAATTACGAAACCAAACAAAACCTGGCGATCGCGTCTCTTCAACCGCCCGACGCGCGATTACATCCACCCCTACTTGGGTGGTCTGCTGTTGGGGCTGGTCTTGTTCCTGGCCTTTTTCCTGACAGGTAACGGGTTGGGGGCGTCGGGCGGGCTGAACCGCATCGTGGTCTTTGTGCAGGACCTGATTGCGCCCGCACACGTCGACCGCATCCCGTACCTGATCAAGCTGGCCGGCGGCGACAAGAACCCGCTGGATGATTGGATCGTGCCAATGATCTTTGGCACGCTCATTGGCGGTTTTGCCTCGGGCTGGTTCAATGGTCGTCTGAAGGTCGAGACCAACAAGGGGCCGCACATCTCCGTGCGCACGCGTTGGGTGATGGCGTTCATCGGCGGCAGCCTGATGGGTTATGGGGCGCGCATGGCGCGCGGCTGCACGTCGGGTCTGGCGCTGTCTGGTGGGGCGGTGCTGTCGTTGGGGGCGTGGGTGTTTATGTTTGCCGTCTTCGGCGGCGCCTATGCCCTGGCCTACTTTATGCGCCGGTTGTGGAATTAGGAGGTTGGTCATGCCGTTTCCACTGCAGCTCGAAACCCTGATCGGCAAACCGTTGATGTTCGTGGTCTTTGGTGTGATTGGCTTTCTCTTTGGGTTTGTCCTGGAGAGCGCCGGTTTTGGCAACTCCAAAAAGCTGGCCGCGCAGTTCTACTTCAAAGAGATGACCGTGCTCAAGGTGATGTTTGGTGCGATCGTGACGGCGATGGTCCTGCTGTTTATCACGGTGGGGCTGGGGCTGCTCGACTTCAACCAGGTCTGGGTCAACCCGACCTATCTGGCCTCGGGCATTCTCGGCGGGCTGATCATGGGGGCTGGT
>JAYRNS010000461.1:0-2780 GCA_041912075.1 Anaerolineae bacterium | reverse complement strand
CAGCTGTACGACATCGTCGCCTACATGCGCACGGTCAACAAACCCTAACCAGCAGCACGGAGTCGTCACTACCAGCAATGCAGCGCCCTGCGGTCAGATCTGACCGCAGGGCGCTTGTTATTGCGTTAAACTGATCGCAAGGTGGAATTGTGTGAATTTGCGGTTCTATAGCTGCCTGGTGCACCGCCGACCGACATGTTCACTCTGCGATCAGTTTAGGTGGGCTCGTCAATCCCGAATCGATCAGATGCCGGGGTCAAAGTCTTCTGCTGCGATGGGGACCAGCGCATCGGCCGTGATCGCGGTATCGCCGGCCGCCGGCCGCAGTATTGTATCAGGCGCTGCGGCAGCGTCAGCCGCTGCGACCTGGCTGACAGCTGGCGGAGCCGCAACCATGACCGCCGCTGCGGGCACGGTCGTCTTCGATTTTGCCCAGCCGCCCTTGTACACGGTCACCTCCGCGTCCGCTGCCATCTGCAGGATGGCGGCCACCAGCGGACGGTCGACGACCGCCAACAGCCCGCTGTGATTCTCCGGGAGTTCGTTCATCACGCGAAAGACTTCACCCCGCACGTCGTCTTGTCGCGGAATCGTCGGGTTCGATGCCAGTACCGCTGAGGCGGGCGGAAGGATCTCGGGCACCTCGGTCATGCGCACCTTGCCGGTCTCGTCTTTGGCGATGGTAACGGCAACCAGGACTTGTGGCGGGTTTTGTTCATACCAGTCGATGAGTTGAGCACAAAGCTGCTGCAGGCGTGCCACATCGGCCAAAGTCAACACCACGGTATGATAATCCTTGCCGGCCCAGGCATCGGCACCCAATTCCCGCGCCAGCTGCGCGGTGGTTTTGGCGCGCAGGGCGGTGCGCTGCATGCGCTCGATAAACCGGGCGCGCAGCCGGGCATCCCAGGCATAGATCACGACCGTGCCGGCCAGGATGTCGTGCAACCCCTGGCGCTGATCGTCGAGCAGCACCCACAAAAAGCCCAGACCCAGCGTCAGGAAACAGACGAAATAACCGATCAGACGCTTGATGGCCGTCCACAAACTGACGGGGCGCCCGTCGCGGCGCATCACGCGTACGCCCATGACGCGCATCCCCGGCGTTTCACCCGTCAAGGTCCAAAACAACACCAGGTAGACCGGGAAAAACAATGCGGCAAAAACGAGTAAGGAAATCGACGAAATCTGGCAGACGAGCCGCCAATAGCTGATGCCTCCGTCACGCGGACAGTTCAGCACATCGACACCAAACAGACCCAAGACGGTGATCAGGAACCAGCTAACGACGGTGATGGTGACGGTGGAGATCACGACATCGATCGCCAGACCGACCGCCCGACTGACAAAACCAGCATAATCGCCGTGTAAACTGCGGTCAATCATGGTTACTTGACCCTTTCGACGGTGGTGGCTCTTTCTTTGCCAGCACCTTGTCGGCCCTGGCCTGCACGCTCGGGGGCGGCTCGGGCAGCTCGCTGCGCGGTGCCCGCCGGAACAAGGAGCGGACGACCATCTCCACGGCCGTGTCGGCGGTGACCGTGCCGGAACGCACCTCGTCGCGCATCTGGCTGGCCATCGTGAGGCTCTGCCCCTGGACCAGGCTTTGGACCTGCTCCGGATTCTCCGACAGGTGATCGAGAATCCGCTGCGTCTGCATCTGGACGAACGGATCGAGCGCTTCGGGGTGCTCCTGCAGGTACGTGAGGTAGTTGCCAGCCACCTGTTGGACCAACTTATCCACCTCCGCCGGGTTGGCCTGCAGGTACGCCAGGTATTCACCGGCCTGGCTGCGGATCAACGCCTGAACCTGGTCGGGACTGTCCAGGAGATAATCCAGGAAAAGCGATACCTGGGTGCGCACCAGCTGCTGCACCTGGTCCGGGTTGTGGTGCAGATAGGTCAGATAACTGCCAGCCTGGCCGCGAATCAACGCCTGCACCTCGTCGGGGTTTTCTTGCAGGTAAACGAGATAGCTGCCGGCCTGGGCACGGATCAAGGCCTGCACCTGGTCGGGGTCGTGCATGAGGTGATCCAGGAAGAGCCCAACCTGGCCACGAATCAGGTCCTGGACCGGGTCGGGGTTGTCCTGCAAATAGACCAGGTAATCCCCGGCCTGCTGGCGGATCAGGTCCTGCACGGCTGGATGGTCGGCCAGTTCGGGCAAGATATCCCCGACCGCATGACGGATGAGAGTGCGCACCGCCGGGTTGCCATCCAGATAGGTAATGATCTCGTCGATCGGGATGTCGACCACGGTCAGAGCCAGACGCCAGACCCGTCCCTCCTCTTGGCGCCCGACTTTTACCATTTCATCGATCCGCTCCTGCTGGCGGACAGCCACCGCATCGAGCGTGTCGCGCACTGGCTTAAAAAGCTCGCTGTCGGTCACCGGTTTGACGACCGTCAAACCCACCTTACCGACCGCCACCGCCGTGCGCGCCATCCGCGACGCACCGCGCCAGGCCACACCGACCGCTTCCGAGGTCACGCCGATGGCGAGGTAACGTGCTTTGTCAATGACTGTATCTTCCTTGGACATCTACCTCTCACTTTCTGTGCCAGCGCAGCTGGGGTGTGGTTCGACCAAATCCACGGCGGGCGGCACCCGTCAACAAACAAGACCTGACACAATTATACCACACCCACCCGTTACTGCATCTCTGTCAAGGCAGCCATCTGCGAATACGGTCGCGGCCGTCCGCGAATGCGCGAATGCTGACAAACCCCTACCTATGGATCAGCAGACGCTGGCGATCGCGTCATACGAGAACCCCTAT
>JAYRNS010000460.1:0-4147 GCA_041912075.1 Anaerolineae bacterium | reverse complement strand
GTACGGAGTAGGGAGTAGGGAGTAGGGAGTAGGGTGCGCTTTGCGCACCCACATGTGGGGGCGAATCCGCAGAATCGTCGTGCCGTAGTGAGGTTGGCGCCGGGCACTCGGATCGAGTGTTATCCGGCGATGTTGAAGCCCTGGAAGATTCCGGTGTAGGGTTCGATCTCCAGGTCGACGTCGGTGACGACGGCGTTGGCCGGGCCATGATGGCACCAGCGGACCATCTCGTGGACGGCGTCGGTATCACCCTCAAACACAGCTTCGACGGAGCCATCGAAACAGTTACGCACCCAGCCGGTGACACCGGCCGCGCGCGCCTGGCGCTGGGTCGATGCGCGAAAAAAGACACCCTGCACTTCGCCACGAATCCACACGTGCAGGCGCAGCGGTTTCACGGCTATCCACCCGTGCTGTTCTCACCAGCCGGGGCACTGGCCGTGGGTCCCACCAGGAAAACTGCCTGCCACGGCTGGTATTTGCTCACAAACCGGTCTTCACGGATGACCTGACCATCCTGCTTGATGATGCGCTTGACCACGACGTCGCGCCCATCGACCGCCCAATCGACCTGTTTACGCTGGCCCGGCTGTAGGGATGGATCCTCCTGGATGAGGGGCGGCGGCGGTTTGCGCACGTTGCTGATATCAGGACCAATCTTCTCGACGGTGCGGTTGGGTTTGGTGCCGTAGAAGTTGAAAGTCAGCGTACCTTTTTCCAGGTTGAGATCCGGTTTGACGAGCAAGTAGGCGCCGCTGTCATTCTTGAATTTGAAATCCACACTGGGGGTGTAGATCGTCGCATCCATACCGGGTTCGCCGTACCAGCTCACCACATAACCATGGGCCCACCGTTCGACGATCGGAAAACCGCCCCAGAACGCCGCGCGGAAGACTGTGGTCGACACCTGGCAAATGCCACCACCGACCCCGACCGCCGTGCGGTCGCCGGCAATCACCAGCGAATCCTCATAGCCGTTGGCCGCCGAGACGTCGCCCACCACCTGGTTGAACGAAAAGATGCCATCGGGTGGGATGACGACGCCGACGAACTCCTTCGTACCGCGCGTGATGTTGGCGACTCGCGCCGCACTCGACCCTTTGAAGGTGGTGGTGCCACTAGCCACCAGCTCCTTGATACCCATCTGGTCGATGTCGTGCATGTCGACGGCCGGTTTGACCAGCTGCACGGGCAACTCCACCACGTGATTGCCGGTCGTGACCGCACTCAGCACGCTGCTGATGGTGGCACTCACGTCCAGGCTGCGGCCGGCCTGACTCGGTACGAGGACATTGATCTGACCATTGGCCGGGTTGAAGTCGAGCCGCGCATCACGTGCCGGGCGCGCAAGGCTGGTGGCCAGGTTCTGCGCATAGGCACGGATGGGTTCTTCGGCGACCGTCAAGGTATAACTCATCTGGCCACGGTCGTCAGCCTGAGGCGCAAACGAAATCCACTGGGCCAGTTCAGCCTGATCGATGGCCCATGACTGCGCTGACTCACCAGCAGCGGCATCGCCGGCATAGTTGATGGTCAGCGGCGCGCCCAGGAGCTGCCGGGTCTTCTCAGCCACTTCATCGACCGACGCGATCGTTGGCTGAATCTCGTGAACCACCAGCTTGACGATGCCGCTCTGCCGGGTCAGCAGCTGCTGCTGCACCGCAGCCCACGTCGCATCGATGTCGGTGTCACGGCCTATCTGTGAGGGGGTCACGAGAACCTGCAAATCACGAAGACTGATGCTGGCATCACGCACGGGGCGGTCGATCGTGCGTGCGATACGATCCAGCGAATAGGCGGCCTGTGCCGCGCCAAAGGTTAGGGTAGGTGTCACCTGCGCACCGTAGCGCAGCAGGTTCCACTGCTCACGCAGTGCCTGGATCGGGTCTTCACTGCGACCCAGTTGATACGCCTGGCGAGCAGTGGTGCGGGCGTCGATCTTGACACCGAGTTCAGCAGCGGTCACGTTCCAGGTCTGGCTGGCGCCCTCGAAGTCGTCTTGCAGCATAATCGTTGGGCCGGGATAGGGTGACAGCTCGTGTTCGAGACGGGCTGCAGCCTGGTCCTGGGTGAGCTCGCTGAGGTCGATGCCCTGCACCTGCACGCCGTAGAAGACACGATTGGCAAAACGCAGCTGGAAGGCAGTCACCGTGGTGACCAGCACAAGCGCCAACAGACCGAGGGTCAGCAGAAGCAACAGCACGAGACTGCGTCGCCGGCGCGGGCGTGGGCGCGCAGCGGTCTGCGTTTGCCTGGCTCGGGGTTGAGCGGCCGGTTTGACTGACGTTTCCACCTCTGCACTCCTTGGGGCGAGTAAAAGGATAATTTACAGCGAATTCCCGTCATCTTGCAGAAAGTTATTCTTTTACAAGCCCTTGGTATCACGTTTTTTGATTCTAGCAGGAAATCCCCAAATCAACAAGTTTGCTGCCGTGTCGATGCCACCCATACGTAACACGAACGGCAGGGTGAACACCGCGATGCAGCTTACATTTAGGCATCGTAAAGGAACAACTTCCGGCCAAAACACTGGACATTCAGCGTATCTGCTGCTATAATCCCAGCCACTGCCTTGTAACGGCGACAGCCCTATGCCCAGTCAACCCATTCACTTCACGCTCAACGACGTTTTGTTTACCTGCATGGTTCCACCGCATTGGACACTGCATGAGGTCTTGCGCGATGCCGGCGCCCTGCCGGACGTGCCAGACGCCTGCACCGATGGTGACTGCTGCCGCTGTACCGTCCTGCTCAATGGGCACGCGGTCTGCGCCTGCCACATCCTGGCCCCCGAAGCGGCCGGACATGCGGTGTACACCCGCAGCGGGCTGGCCGACCATCCGGTGGTTGATGAGCTGGAAAACCTGGTGAGTTCGTGCGGCAGCTGTATCGATGCCTATGCGTTGGTCGCCATCGACCACGTACAAGCCGCCCGGCGCGGCGATGTGCCGCGGCTCGGCGATGGTCTGCTCTCGATGCCGTGCACCTGCCACATCGAACCACAGGTGCGGCGGGTCGTGCAGCGGCTGGTACGCGGGCGCAGTCAGCCGGCATCGTGAACATAGGATCCTTGGCTGGCTGCCGCATCCTGGTGACCGGTGCCAACGGCTTTATCGGCGGCCACGTCAGCGAGCGGCTGCTTGAACTCGATGTGGCAGTACGCGGCCTGGTGCGCGATCCAACCCGTGCGACCTGGCTGGCCGAACAAGGGATCGAGCTGATACGCGGTGAACTGGGAGACACATCCACCCTGCGCCAGGCAGTCGCGGGGTGCACAGCGGTGATCCACACCGCGGCCTGGACCGGCGCGCCTGACGCGCCAGCGCTGGGCGACACGATCAACGTGGCTGGTACAGAAGCGGTCCTGACGGCCGCTGCTGCCGCAGGTGTGAAACGTTTCATCTTCTTTAGCAGTGTCGCCGTGTACGGGGTCAACGATGCACCGGTCATCGACGAAACCGCCGCCACCCCACTGGTGGGCCAGGCCTACCCGGACAGCAAAATCCGCGCCGAGGCCGTGGTCCGGCATTGGGCCAGCCAGGGGCTGGACACCGTCATTCTGCGGCCGGCCAGCACTTATGGCCCGCGTGGCAGCGCCTGGACGCTGAACCCGCTCGAGCAGATACGGCGTGGCCGTTTGCGTCTGTTGGGCGGCGGGCGCGGGCTGGTCAATCTGGGCTACATCGACAACGTCGTGGACGGTACACTGCTCGCGCTGACGCAGCCCCAGGCCGCCGGCCAGACGTACAACCTGTGTGATGGGGTCACCATTCCCTTTCGCGACTTCTATGGCTATTATGCGCGCATGCTGGGCAAACGACGTATTCCCAACGTTCCGTGGTGGGTCGGGCGGCTGGCGGTGTCATACCCAGGTCGCTGGCTGCGCCGCACGGCCGGGCGACCGGACGCTGGCCGCTGGTCGCTGCACTACTTGATGAACCGCAGCCGCTTTTCGATCGACAAACTGCAGCGCGACCTCGGTTTTCAACCGTACATTTCGGTCGACGAAGGCATGAAACGTACGCAGGCCTGGCTGCAGGCGCATGGCTATCTGGCAGATGCCGTCTTTAAGGAGAGAAGATGAAGGTCAATTTTTTCGCCACCCTGCGTCCGATCGTGGGCACGAAGACGGTCGACATGGCACTGC
>JAYRNS010000459.1:0-5177 GCA_041912075.1 Anaerolineae bacterium | reverse complement strand
ATCGATCGTGTAGGAAGCCGCCATCTGCCCAATGCGGTTGGCGATGAAGTTGGGCGTGTCCTTGCACAGCACGACACCCTTACCCAGCGTGCGCGTCACAAAGTTGTTGACGAATTCCACCACGTCGGGTTGGGTGTCGGGGGTGGGGATCACCTCGAGCAGCTTCATGTAGCGTGGGGGATTGAAAAAGTGGGTACCCAGGAAGTGGGCGCGAAAGTCGGCGCTGCGGCCTTCGGCAATACGGTGGATCGGCAGACCTGACGTGTTGGTTGTGATGATGCTGCCGGCACGCTTGTCTTCACCAGGCTTACGCCGCGCGTGGTCGATGCGTGCCATCAAGGCCTGTTTGAGATCGAGCCGCTCGACGATGGCTTCGATGATCCAGTCTGCACGCTGGATGGCGTCGAAATCGTCCTCCAGGTTACCCAGTTTGATCAGCGTGGACGTGTCGGACGTAAACAGATTGTCCGGCCTGGCCTTGATCATGCGATCGTAGCCGGCCTGCACGATCCGGTTGCGTGCCTGCGGATTATGCTTCTCGGCGTCGGTCAAATCCGGCGGCACGATGTCGAGCAGTGTCACCGGAATACCGGCATTGGCCAGGTGTCCGGCAATCGAGGCGCCCATCGTACCCGCGCCGATCACCACCGCGCGATTGATTTCGTAGGACATTCAGTTTTCTCCGTGATGCCGGCAGGTCGGCCGTTTATTTCAGTTCGCGCCGTGTGTATCCCAGAATACGGCGGGCCACGATCAAGGTATTGATCTGCCCGGTGCCCTCGAAAATGTCGTTGATCTTGGCATCGCGCATCCACTTCTCGACCAGATACTCGCGCGAATATCCCATGGGCCCCAGCAGTTCGACCGCTTTCTGCGTCACCCACGTCACAACCTGGCCAGCCTTGGCTTTGGCCATGGCCGCTTCCAGACTGTTGCTTTCGCTGGCATCCATGAGTGCCGCCGAACGAACCGTAAGCAGCCAGCCCGCCTTGACCTGAGCTTCCATCTCGAGCAGGTCACGCTGAACAGCGGTGAGGGCATGCAGCGGCGTCCGGTAGCTAACCTTGACGCCCTCTTGGGCCAGGAGATCGCGTGTCATCTCGAAAGCCGCCCGGGCAATGCCCATGGCGCTGGCCGCCACCCAGGGCCGCGAGGCGTCGAAGGTCTTCATCGCCCCTTTGAAACCTTTGGCGGTGTGACCGTTACCTTCGCTGGCGGTTTGTGTCACTTCAGCGCTGCCCAGGATGTTATCGTAGGGGATACGACAGTTGTCGAACACCAGGCTGACCGTGTCACTGGCGCGGATACCGAGTTTGTGCTCCTTCTTGGCCACCATCATACCAGGTGTGCCCGACTCGACGACAAATGGCTTCATGCCGGCGCGCCCGCTGGCGCGGTCGATGGTGGCCCACACCACGACCAGACCGTTGCTCTCTTCGGTGGCCAGGGCGCCGCTGGTGCAGAAGATCTTCTCGCCGTTCAAGACCCATTCGTGGGTCGCTTCATCGAGGCGCGCGGTCGTCTGAATGTTCGAGGTGTCGGAGCCGGCCTGCGGCTCGGTCATCGCCATTGCGCCCCACTTAGGGGTACCCTCGGTGAACCGGCGCATAAAGCGTTCTTTTTGGTCCGGTGTGCCAACGGCGTTGATTGCGGCACCCCCCAGCGCACTCGACGGTGTGCACAGGTAGATACCCGCATCACCCCAGGACAGCGCCTCGATCATGTGGATCATCTGGATGTTTTTGAACGACGGCTTTTTGGCCTTTTCTTCGGGTTTGGCCGCGCTGCCGTTGCCATTACCCGTCGCACGCGGTGTACGCGGCAGGGCGCTGCGCTCCATCTGCTGCATAAACGGCCAGATAAACTGGATGTATTCCACCGGTCGTTCGTGTTCGTGTTCGTCATAATAGCGCGACAAGCGCCGCATCACCTGAACGGCCGCCATCTGCGCCAGTTTGGTCTGTTGAACCACCTCAACTGGAATTGAAAAATCGATTGGCATCACTATCCTCCCGCGAGTCTCTCAGACGATGGCTAAACCGTCCAGATTAGCGAAGCCGCGGCCATTGCGCAGCCACAGCTCGACCGGGTATTCACGGATGTAACCGTGACCCCCCAGCACCTGCACGGCGCTGTCGGTGACTTTGAGGACCATTTGGTTGGCCTCCAGGCGTGCCAGGTAGGCTTCTTTGGTGGCGTCCTCGCCCTGGTCCAGTCTCCAGGCCGCTTCCCAGGTCATCAACCGCACGGCGTCGATGTCGGTCGCCATGTTGGCCAGCATAAAAGCAATCGCCTGGCGCGCGGCAATCGGCTCGCCAAATGCGACGCGCTGTTTGGCGTAATCGCGCGCGTATTCAAAGGCCGCACGGGCGACGCCGACAGCCAGGGCTGCCATAGCAACGTGGCTGTGATCGAGCAACTTGTCAAAGCTGCAGCCGTGCGCGCCGCCCAGGCGCTGTGCAGCCGGCACACGCACACCGGCCAGCGTCACTCGATAGGTCGCCAACGCATTGAAGCCCATCGTTTTCTCGCGCTCCGCCACGTGCAGGCTCTCGCTGTGACCGTTGACGAGAAATGCCTGGGTCCTGCCATCCTCATTGGCGTAGACGAGCATCAGCTCGGCGCCGGCCGCCAGCGGCACGAACGCCTTCACGCCGTTCAGGACATAGACGTCGCCATCGCGCACGGCAGTCGTAACGAGCCGGTTTGGATCGAATTGAAACACAGGTTCGATAAGGGCGGCGGTTGCCGGATAGTAGGAGGCATCACAAAACTGCGGTAGATAGGTCTCTTTTTGCTCGTCTGTGCCGCAGTGCAGAATCGGTATGGCCACCAATGCCGGTGCCAGGAGATGCAGGCTGATCGCCAAATCGCCCCATCCCAGTTCTTCCGCGTAGAGGGCACCGGTGACGGCGGAAGGCGCGCCAAACCCGCCATACTGGTCAGGAATGCTGCTAGGCACCAGGCCGAGGTCCCATCCTTTTTCGACCACTTCTTCCGGTAAGGTGCCCGTGTCTTCTGCCTCACGATAGACAGCACGCATGTTGCGCGTTGCGAAACGCTGTACCGTTTCGGTCAGCATGCGCTGCTCTTCGGTCAGGTCAAACGAAATCATGGCTCTACGCACCTTCTAGACTAGTGTTTGCACGGGTTGCAATGACACGTTCGCGTGGGAAGGCTTAGAAGTATGATACATCGTTTAACGCAGTGCGTCAAATTAAACTGTTTTGACCATTACAATGTTGGCGGGGGGCACTTCTTGTGCTACAATCGACGCATGTCCATCCAGATACTACCACCGGACGTGGTGGGCAAGATCGCGGCCGGGGAAGTAGTCGAACGGCCAGCTTCGGCGGTCAAAGAGCTGCTTGAAAACAGCCTCGATGCCAGCGCGCACGAGATCCGGGTCGAAATTCGCGAGGGCGGCCGGCGGCTGCTGCGGGTGATCGACGACGGTCGCGGCATTCCCCGTGGCGAGATTGATTTGGCCATCGTGCGCCATGCCACCAGCAAGCTGCGTACGGCGGATGATCTGGTGCGTATCGGTACGCTGGGTTTTCGCGGCGAGGCACTGAGCAGTATCGCCGCCGTGTCGCAGCTGACCCTGTTGAGCCGCAGTGCCGACGAGCCGGTGGGCACCCAGGTGCGGGTGGAAGGCGGCCAATTGGTGGCGCGCGAAGGGCGTGGCACGCCACCTGGCACGGTCGTCACGGTCGAGAACCTGTTCTACAATGTGCCGGCGCGCCTGGCATTTCTGCGCCACCCAGCCACCGAGGCCGGACACATCGCGCAGATCGTGGCCCGTTATGCCCTGGCGTTTCCTGAGCGCCGCTTTAGCCTGGTGGCCGACGGCCGCCTGGTCTTCCAGTCAACCGGCAGCGGCAGCCTGGCCGATGCCTTGCTCAAGGTATACGGTCTGGAAATGGCCCAGGCCATGGTGCCGGCCGGCGCTGCCGAGCCAGAAGAGGTGTGGCTGGAAGATGGCTCGCCCGCACACCCGCCGCACGTCCATGGTTACGTTGGTTTGCCTTCTTTGCACCGTGCCAACCGCCAGCACATCGCTTTTTTTGTCAACCGGCGCTGGATCCAGGATCGATCGCTGGCCTATGCTGTGACCGAGGCCTACCACACCTTTTTGCCCATCGGCCGTTATCCCGTGGTCACCCTGTTGATCGACCTTGACCCCGAGCTGGTGGACGTCAACGTGCACCCCACCAAAGCCGAAGTACGCTTCCGTCACGAACGCGCCGTCTACCGGGCGGTGCAGAAGACGGTGCGCCAGGCACTCAACGAGCACGCCCCGGTGCCCGGTGTGTCACTGGAACCGTCCACCGCAGCCTGGGCCCAGCCGGCACAGTGGGGTGATCGGCGCGCGACCCTGGTGGCGGCCAGCGAACACCAGCAGGCACCCCTCGACTTCGTAGCACCGCTTCCCTCCGAAGCAGCCACAGCCGCCGTGCCGCCGGCGACGGCCTGGGGCGTGGCGGAACCGCCCGCACGCAGCGAGGATACCCTGCCCATGCTGCGCGTCGTTGGCCAGCTCGGTGCCATGTACATCCTGGCCGAAGGACCCGATGGGCTGTACCTGATCGACCAGCACGCCGCACATGAGCGCATTTTGTACGAAAAACTGATGCGCGAGCAAGCACAGCAACAGGTGGGCAGCCAGCATTTGCTCGAACCGGTCACTTTTACGCCGATGAGCCAGTATGCCGGGCTGCTGGCCGCATACGCCGGCGTCTTGGGCGAACTGGGTTTCAGCCTGGAGCCATTTGGCGGCACAACCTACCTGGTGCGTGCTGTACCCGCCGTGCTGCACCGCAGTGACCCCGAGCAGGCGGTGCAGGAGGTCCTCGAAGGGCTGGCGCAGGAGGAAAACCTGGTGGCTGACGAACGTGAGGCCCGTCTGGTGCGCGTCATCTGCAAACGTGCGGCGATCAAAGCCGGCCAGGTGCTTTCGCTGATCGAGATGCGTGAACTGGTGCGCCAGCTGGAGGCGTGCAGCAGTCCCCGCACCTGCCCACATGGTCGTCCTACGATGGTCCTGCTGAGCGCCGCTGAACTGGAGAAGTTCTTCAACCGGCGGTAGACCGTGGCCAGGCTGATACTGCCCGCGTCCATCAGCAAAGAATAACTTCCTGCAATCTGGTGGGATTTCGCAGCAATTCACCGGAAGT
>JAYRNS010000458.1:0-5016 GCA_041912075.1 Anaerolineae bacterium | reverse complement strand
TCCGCGGCAACGATCGAGTACGAGTAGGAGTAGGAGTAGGACGGTTCTCGTACTCGTACTCATCCCATGAAAAAGTGAGGTGACGACGTGACACCTGCCGAAAAACACCCGCACCGCGCCATGCCGTCCACCGACGAGCTCGCCGAGCTGATCGAAAGCATCCGACCGGCGCTGTCTGACGTGTATCTCGCCGTGCACCGGCTCGTGCTCGACGTCCTCCCAGACGTGCGTTATGAGGTAGACCGCACCGATGCCGGCATCGGCTATGGCGCGCGGCAGTTCGGCTACAACGGCTGGGGAATGGGAGCCCTGGCGGCGCACCGGGCCTGGGTCTCGCTGGTCTTCTTTCGGGGGACCGCACTGGACGATCCGGATCGACTGCTCGAGGGCACAGGCACCTCCGTCAGACACGTCAAGATCAGGTCGCTGGACGAGCTCGAGCGGCGGCGCGCGGCGCTTCGCGGTCTGCTGCACGAGGCGGCCCACCGCAGTGCGGCGTAGGCCGGCCGATGACTGCGGCCCGCCACGCGATGTGGTTGCGGCTCGCGTGTCGTGCGCTGCGGCTGGCGGACCAGGCCTGTGCGGCCGCCACCCACCTCAAAAATACGATCCCGCGTCGATCCCCAAATCGGTCTGTGCCCACTGCATGGTGTACAGCTTGTAGTAACGCCCGCGGCGGGCCAGCAGCTCGGTGTGGGTACCCTGCTCCACGATCTCACCGTGATCCATGACCACGATCTGGTCGGCGTCGACGATGGTGCTGAGCCGGTGAGCGATGACGAAGCTGGTGCGGCCGGCCATCAGTGCATCCAGCCCCTGCTCGATCAGTTTCTCGGTGGTGGTGTCCACGCTGCTGGTGGCCTCGTCGAGGATCAGGATGCGCGGATCGGCCAGCAGGGCACGGGCGAAGGAGATCAACTGCCGCTGCCCCACGCTGAGGTTGACACCGTTCTCGCCCACCTGGGTGGCGTAGCCCTCGGGTAATTGTCCGATCATGCTGTGCGCACCCACCGCCCTGGCCGCGGCCATCACTTCGGCGTCGCTGGCCTCCAGCCGGCCGTAGCGGATGTTGTCGGCCACGGTGCCGGCGAAAAGAAAGGTGTCTTGCAGGACAATGCCCAGCTGCGAACGCAGGCTGGCCTGGGTCACGGTGCGCACGTCGTAACCGTCGATCGTCACCGCGCCGGTGCTGACGTCGAAGAAGCGGGCCAGCAGGCGGATGATCGTGCTCTTGCCTGCGCCCGTCTCGCCGACCAGGGCCACGCGCTGGCCCGGTTCGGCGTGCAGGCTGACGCCGCGCAACACCGGCTCGTCCTCCTTGTATTGAAAGCCAACGTGGTCGAACACGACGCGGCCAGCAATGGGCGGCAGGACCACGGCGTTGGGTGCGTCCTCCAGATCGGGCTGCGTGTCCAGCAGGACAAACAGCCGCTCCGAGGCGGCCATGGTGGCCTGGAACGTGTTGTAGCGCTGGGCCAGCTCGCGGATCGGGTCGAAGAAACGCTCCACGTAGAGCACGAAGGCCACCAACACACCGGCCGACAGCGCATCACCCAGTACCAGCCAGCCACCCACCCCCACCCCCAGCGCCGTGGCCAGCGAGCCGATGTAATCGACACCGGGGAAGAAAAGCGCCGTGTGCCGCGCAGCCAGAATGTTGGCGTCGAAGAAGGAGCCATTCAGGTCGTCGAAGTGGGCAAAGTTCCGCCGCTCACGCCGGAAACTCTGGGTCACACGGATGCCTGAGATCGACTCATTGAGATAGCTGTTGATCAGCGACAGACGCAGGCGGCTCGCTCGGTAGGCCTCGCGCACCCGAACCCGCCATAGGTTGGTCAGCAGCACCATCAGGGGCGCCACCATCAGCGTGATCAGGGTCAACTGCCAGCTCAGGCTGAACATGGCGATGACGATCCCCAGCAAAACGAACACCGAGCGCGCCACGCCTGTGATGGACCAGGTGATGAATTCCTGCAGGACCCCGACGTCGCCGATCAACCGGCTCATCATCCGGCCAACGCTGTAGTTGTTGTGGAAGGTCAGCGTCAACTCGTGCAAGTGACGAAACAGCGCGCTGCGCACGTCAGCCACCACCTGGGTGCCCACGTAGGCCATCAGGCCAATGCGATAGCGGTTGGTCAGCCACTCGATCAGGGCGGCGGCCAGGAAGGCCATCGTCCACCCGCGCAGGGCAGCCGGGTTGCCGGCCGTGATGCCCTGGTCGATAGCCTGGCCGATGATCCACGGCGCTGCCACACTCATCAGCGAGGAGACGATGATGAAGATCACGGCGACGATGGTGCGGCGCTTGTAGGGCACGAGGAAGCCGGCCAGCCGGGCCACCAGCCCGGCGTCGTAGACCTTGCCCAACACGTCGTCGTCCTGCCGGTCCCGCATCAAGGTCCGGATGCGCGCCTCGCGCTGCCGCTGCGTCTCGACCGACTGCCGGTCGAGAATTCCCAGCGACTCACGCAGCGAGATGCGGTGGTTAGCATGTGGTTTGGTGCTGATCATGGCCATTCGTGTTCCTCGCAAAACAGTCAGCGTTCTTCCGCCAGGAACTGCTCCTGGTCGCGCAGCTGCAGGTCATAGATCTGCCGGTAGAGCCCTTCCTCCGCCAGCAGCGCCGCGTGCCGGCCGCGCTGGACGATGCGGCCCCGTTCCAGCACCAGGATCTGGTCGGCGTGTTTGAGTGTCAGCAGCCGCTGGGCAATGATAAAGGTGGTGCGGCCGCGCATCAGCGTCTGCAAGGCCTGTTGGATCACGTACTCGGTTTCGGTGTCCACGCTGCTGGTGGAGTCGTCCAGGATCAGGATGCGGGGGTTGTAGAGCAGGGCGCGGGCAATGGCGACGCGCTGTTTCTGACCGCCGCTCAGGGTAACACCGCGCTCACCCACCCAGGTTTCGTAACCGTCGGGGAAGCCGGCGATGAAGTCATGGGCGTTGGCCGCCTGGGCCGCCTGCACGATCTGCTCCCGGCTGGCGTCGGGCCGCCCATAGGCGATGTTCTCGGCGATGCTGGCGCTGAAGAGGAAGGGTTCCTGCAGGACGATCCCAATCATACCGCGCAGGTCGTCCAGACGCACATCGCGCACGTCCAGACCATCGACACGGACACAGCCGGCCGCCGGGTCGTAGAAACGGGGGATCAGGTTGATGATCGACGATTTGCCAGAACCGGTGGGTCCCATCAGCGCAATCACCTGGCCGGGCTGTGCGTCGAAGCTGATGTCTTGCAGCACGTGGAGGCCTTCGTGATAGCCAAAGCTGACCCCACTGAACACGACGTGCCCGGCCGGCCGCTCCAGGGCCCGCGCGTCCGGTCTTTCCGCCACGGTGACCGGGGTGTCCATGATCTCGAAGACACGGCTGGCGCTGGCATCGGCCGTGGCGGCCGCATTGACCAGAAAGCCCAGCCGCTGCGTCGGTCCGTTCAGCATTAGCACGTACGAGATCATCGCAAACAGCACGCCGACGGTGATCGTACCCTCCAGCACCATCGGCCCGCCGAAGAGAAGCAGCAGGAAGTTGCTCAGGGCAATCAGGAAGGTGAAAAAGGGCCAGTTGTTACCCCACAGCCGGATCAGCCCCTCGCGCAGGCGGAACCAGATGCTGTTGTCGCGGTCGAACTTCTGAAACTCGTAGGGTTCGCGGGCGAAGGCCTTGACCACACCAATGCCGGTCAGACTCTCCTGCATCGTCGTCGAGAGTATACCGAGTTGATCTTGCACGTGACGCGACCGCGGCCGCACAGTCATGCCGAAACGAATGACCGCGACCAGCAGGATCGGCAGCGGGATCAGGGCCACCAGCGCCAACCGCACATCCATCACCAGCATCGCCGCCACCACGCCCACCAGCAGGAGCAGCGTCGCCGTCAGTTCCATCAGACCGGTACCGATGAAACGCTCGGTCTCGGTGATGTCACCGGTGGCGCGGCTCATCAGATCGCCGGTGTGGGCCTGGTCGTGAAAGGCAAAAGGCAAGCGCTGCAGGCTGGTGTAGAAGTCGTTACTCAGATCATAGGCGGCGCGGAAGGAGAGCCACTCGCCAAAGTACAGCTGCACAAAGCCGGCCGCGACGCGCACCACGGCCACCGCCAGGATCACGGCGGCGGCCGTGATCAGCGCCGCGGGGTTGTTCTGTTCCAGACCCTGATCGACCGCGCCCCGCAGCAGCTGCGGGATCAACAGATTGAGCAGGGTCGCAAACAGCATCGCGGTGTAGGCCAGGATCATCTGTGGCCAATAGGGTCGCAGATAACGCACCAACCGTCCGTAGATCGCCAAACGGGCCATCGCAGATGCTCCAAACAAATCGCGACGGGCGTTTCAATCGCCCGCCGCGCTCGTCAACCCCGTGCTCTGTCAAGGTTAGTGCTCTGTTAGGTTGATGTGCCAATCGTGCCGCTGTACGAGCGCAGAATGGTGCCAAAACCTAACCTGACAGAGCACTGGACTGTCCACCGATCCTGCCGCTGGTCGCGCACAGAATGATGATAAAACCCAACCTGACAGAGCACCAGTTTAACACGGTTTGTGTGGCGGGTCAAACAAGAAGTGGGCACGGGGTAGGCATGGCACACTGGGACACTGCCGTCAACGAATGCCTGCGGCAGAACAAATGAACGAATGGGCCACGTGCGTTCGTTGATTCGTTGCCCCTATTCGTTGACGGCCATCCTTTCTCGACGGCCGATTGCCTTGACTTGACGATTCTAATAATCTGAGTATACTCGGCACCGTTCTTCACGGTCCATGTCCTTCCTGCAGCGGTACCCGTTCAGGCATGAGGCTTTTCCCCGTGGATGCAATCATGGCGCATCCCGATTCCGCACCATACCATGTCATCTGTGCTCCAAAGATCAGACTGCCGCGCCCTCCAGGGGCTGCACTGCCTGCGTAGGAGAACCCGTGATCATCTATCTCATTCGCCACGGAGAGCGGGATACGACCAGGGATTTTTTCAACCCGGAACTAAACCACCAGGACAACCCTCTCTCGGACCATGGCATCG
>JAYRNS010000457.1:0-2652 GCA_041912075.1 Anaerolineae bacterium | reverse complement strand
AGCCGGGATGCTGGCGTTGATCTCTGCGAGCTGACTGTCGGTGCGATGGTGGGTGCTCTTGTTTTATCTTCCTGGCTTTGTGATTGCGGGGTCATTCCTTGTGCGGCGACACGCCGAACAAGGAATGACTCCTGCGTATCAGCCTCTGCACGCTGTAAGGCCGCCCGGGCGCTCGCACCGCCGATCTTGCCAAGTGAACCCGCCGCCTCGGCACGAACGTAGACGTCGGCCGGACTTTTCAAAATGTCGATCAGCGCCGGCACCGCCCGTTTTTCGGCCCGCAAGCCAAGGATGTAGGCCGCCCGCCGCTGCGTCAGCGGTTCTGGATGGTGCAGCGCCGCAATCAGCTTGTCCACGTAATCCCGCCGATCGTCCGTCAGGTTTGCACCACAGGATGGGCAGATCGTGACGGCGGTCGCAAGTTCGGTCCAACAACGTGGACAATACGTCGTCATGGCGCACTGCTTTCGCTGGCCAGGTTGGCCAGCGTCAAGGTGAGCTGGGTCAACAACTCGATACCTGGATCCAGCTCGTCGGCGAGACGCTGGTCGACCTCACCATAGCGTGTCAGTTTGTTTGCCCTCAAATCGCACAAGATCGCCCAGGCAGCACTCATTCCGGCCACGAACACGGCCGCAAATTCCTGCTCGTTTGCCGCCAGGTTGAAACGCCCGGCCAACCGTGCGATTTCCCCTTCCGCGACATCGATCAGGTCAAGAATCGCTGTCTGCTGATCGGGTGTCATGCTGGTGCGGCGTTGCTGTAAGATACCCGGCTCCGGCGCGTGCTGCAACCAGACGCGTGCCTCGATCAGGTGCTTTTCTACCGTTCGCAGCCCAATCTCCACCGACCTGCGCTGTGCGACGTTGAGCAGCTCGCTCATCTTACCGCGCAAACGCCTTACGACCAGCGAACACGGCGCCGTCGCCCAGTTCCTCTTCGATGCGCATGAGCTGGTTGTATTTTTCCACACGCTCGGAGCGGCAGGGTGCACCGGTCTTGAGCTGGCCGGTGGCCATGGCGACTGTCAGATCGGCGATGAAACTATCGACTGTCTCACCGCTGCGATGTGACACCATGGCGGTCCAACCGGCTTTGTAGGCCATCTGGATCGCCTCGACCGTCTCGGTGAGAGAGCCAATCTGGTTGAGCTTGATCAGTACGGAGTTGGCCGTATGTTCGGCAATCCCACGGGCAATGTGCTGCACGTTGGTCACGAAGATGTCGTCACCCACGAGCTGCACCTTGCTGCCGAGTTTCTCGTTCAACAAGCTCCAACCTTCCCAGTCGTCCTCGGCCAGGCCGTCTTCCAGCGAAATGATCGGGTATTTGTTCAGCCATTCCGCATACATGTCGACCATCTCGGCGGCTGAGATCTTACGATTCTCGGTTCGCAGGTGGTACAGGCCGTCTTCGTAGAAGCCACTGGACGCAGGATCGATCGCAACACAGATATCTTCGCCTGGCTTGTAGCCCGCCTTCTCGATCGCAGACAGAATAAGCTCGATCGCCTCAGCGTTGGCCTTGAGCGTCGGCGCAAAGCCGCCCTCGTCACCCACACTGGTGGGGTAACCTTTGTTCTTCAAGACCGATTTCAGCGCCTGGTAGGTTTCAGAGCCCCAGCGCACCGCCTCGCGAAAGCTCGGCGCACCCACCGGTGCGATCATGAACTCCTGTAGATCAGTACCCTGCCAGTTGGCATGGGCGCCGCCGTTCATGATGTTCATCATGGGCACGGGCAGCGTGCAGGCCGCCACGCCGCCCAGGTAACGGTACAGCGGCAGGCCGGTCGAGTCAGCCGCGGCCCGTGCGACCGCCATGCTGACACCCAGAATCGCATTGGCACCGAGGCGGCTCTTGTTGGGCGTCCCGTCCATCGCCACCATCGTGCGATCGATAGTGACCTGGTCGAGTGCATCCATACCGATCAGCGCATGGGCGATCTCGTCGTTGACGTGCTCAACCGCCTGCAGCACCCCCTTGCCGCCAAAGCGCCCCTTGTCACCGTCGCGCAGTTCGAGCGCCTCGAGCACACCGGTGGATGCACCAGATGGCACGGCCGCGCGTCCATGTGCCCCCTCCTCGAGCCAGACATCGACCTCGACGGTGGGGTTGCCACGCGAGTCCAGAATCTCGCGCGCCTTGATTTGTTCGATCAAACTCTCCATGACATGGTCTCCTTAAGTATTGAAAAAGCCTCTACCAGCAGACCCTGCTGGTAGAGGCTATCAGTCTTGAGACGGGACGGGCCTATGGCCCTGGGGAGCCTCATCCCCTATTGCTTTGTCGTTATTCTACCATGATTGCGCCTTTACGGACAAATCCGGGCGGCTTCATTGGCGCAAACTTGCGTTATCTCGTGCAAGGGTGGTTTGCCCAGCTCTGGGGTAGCACCTTTCCATTTGGCACACTTGTGGCTAATGTGACGGGCAGCTTCTTGTTGGCTTTTTTCGTGGCGCTGACCACGGAACGGGTCGTCTTGGCGCCTGGCTGGCGGTTGTTTTTTGCGGTGGGTGTCATGGGCGGCTACACAACCTTTTCGTCGTTCAGTGTCGAGACCCTCAGTTTTCTGGAGCAGGGCTTTTGGGGTTTGGGCCTGGCCAACCTTATCGCCAACGTCGGATTGGCGCTGACGGCTGCCGTGTTAGGTTT
>JAYRNS010000456.1:0-3799 GCA_041912075.1 Anaerolineae bacterium | reverse complement strand
GGCCGCAGGTACGTGGGGTATGACACGAACGCCGAATATATCCGGTTGGCTGAGACGAGGATTGCCAACTATAGAATTAATCAGGAGTGACATTCAAGTTGTTGACACAAAAAACCGATACGTTGATCAGCCCCTACGGCGGTCAACTCAAGAATTTGCTGGTTCCTCCAGCCGAAATGGCCGGCGTCAAGGACTACGCACACCAGCTGCCATCGATTCAGGTATCAGAACGGGTCGCCTGCGATCTGGAGCTGCTGGCGACCGGCGCTTTTTCACCCCTGGACCGTTTTATGGGCCAGGACGACTTCCAGCGTGTGCTCGATGACATGCGCCTGGCCGATGGCACGTTGTTCCCGATCCCGGTAACCCTGCCCGTTGAGCCAGGTCCGGCCATCCAGCTCGGTCAGGACATCACGCTGCGCAACACCAAGAACGAGATCCTGGCTGTGATGTCGATCGAGGAGATCTATCCCTGGGATCGGGCAGAGGTCGCGCAGAAAGTATTTGGCACGCTCGATCTGCGCCATCCGCTGGTGGCAGAGATGCACCGCTGGGGACCGTTGCAGATCTCCGGGCGACTGCAGGTCGTACAGCTGCCGGTGCATTACGATTTTCAAGAGCTGCGTCTGACCCCGGCGGAGACCCGGACCATCCTGGCCGGTTATGGGTATCCCAACGTGGTGGCCTTTCAAACACGCAACCCGCTGCACCGGGTTCACGAAGAGCTCACCAAACGCGCCGCCGAGGAAGTCAACGGGGTACTGCTGCTCCACCCGGTCGTGGGCATGACCAAACCGGGGGACGTCGACCACTTCACACGCGTGCGCACGTACAAGGCACTGGCGCAGCGTTACTACAATCAGGACCGCATTCTGCTGGCCCTGCTGCCGTTGGCGATGCGCATGGCCGGTCCGCGCGAGGCCTTATGGCACGCGATCATCCGCCGCAATTACGGGGCCAACCACCTGATCGTGGGGCGTGATCACGCCGGTCCAGGCAGCGATTCGACGGGCAAACCGTTCTACGGGCCGTACGACGCGCAGGCGCTGGTCAGCCAGTACGAAGCCGAGCTGGGCGTCACGATGGTGCCGTTCCGCCAGCTGGTGTACCTGCCCGACGAAGACCGCTACGAAGAGGTCAACCGCATCCCGGCCGAAACACGTACGGCCGATATTTCGGGCACGCAGGTGCGCACCGATTACCTCAACAACGGGCGCACGCTGCCCGAGTGGTTTACGCGACCCGAAGTGGCCGAGATCCTGGCCGAGAGTTACCCGCCGCGCCACAAACAGGGTGTGTGCATCTGGTTCACCGGTCTCAGCGGTGCCGGCAAATCGACGACGGCCGAGGTATTGACGCAGCTCCTGCTCGAGAATGGCCGCCAGGTGACTCTGCTGGACGGCGACGTCGTACGTACGCACCTCTCCAAGGGGTTGGGGTTCAGCAAAGAGGATCGCGACACCAACATCCGGCGCATCGGTTACGTCGCGGCCGAGCTGGTACGTCATGGCGGGACTGTTGTTTGCGCGGCGGTCAGTCCCTATCGGGCGACACGCAACGACGTGCGTAACATGGTCGGCAGCGAGCACTTTGTCGAAGTGTTCGTCGATACGCCGCTGGATGTTTGCGAGCAGCGCGACGTCAAAGGCATGTACGCCAAGGCACGCCGGGGCGAGATCAAGGAGTTCACGGGTATCGATGATCCGTACGAGGCTCCGCTCCACGCTGAACTGACACTGGATACCGTCGGCTGTTCGGCCGAACAGAACGCCCACCTGATCGTCGATTACCTGGTGGCCGAGGGACTGATTCGACCGGAGCGACCCGATGCGGGCAATGGATACATAGGGGTATAGGGGACAGCATGAGCCGGATTGATCCATCACTTGACCCACTGCATCACCCTGGGACGGCAGCAGATACCGCCAATCCAGCCAGTGGCGACCCGGTGATCGTCGTCTCGGGGCTGCCGCGGTCAGGTACCTCGATGATGATGAAGGCACTGGAGGCGGGTGGCATAACCATGCTGACCGACAACCTGCGCCAGGCCGATGTCGACAACCCTAAAGGGTATTACGAATTCGAGCGGGTGAAGAAACTTCCACAAGGTGATACGGCATGGCTGGCCGAGGCGCGGGGCAAGGGGGTGAAAGTGATCGCCGCCTTGCTCGAGTACTTACCTCCTGGTTACACATACCGCATCCTGTTCATGCAGCGTGCCCTGCCCGAAATCCTGGCTTCACAGAAAAAAATGCTCGAACGGCGGGGTCAAGACCCCAACAAAGTGAGTGACGAAGAGATGGCGCGTCTGTTTACGCAGCACGTCAACAAGGTCAAAGCGTGGCTGGCGACACAGCCGCACATGACCGTACTCGACGTCGATTACAACCAGATGCTGGCCGCGCCGCGGCCGCATCTGGCGGCGGTCAACCAGTTCTTGGGCAACATCCTGGACCTCGACCAGATGGCTGCCGTGGTCGATCAGGACCTATACCGTAATCGAGCAGTGGCAGCCTGAGGAGAATGACGTGGATCGGAGCATGCCAGACTTGCACACAGAATCGGCGTGGCCGGACAGCCAGACCTTCTGGCGTGACAAACGGGTGATCGTCACCGGGGGTGCCGGCTTCCTCGGGTCTTTCGTGGTCGAGCGACTGCGGGCGCGCGGCGCAGGCGAAATCATCGTACCGCGCCATCGTGACTACGACCTGACGCAGGTGGCAGCCGTGCAGCAGTTGTTTGCCGACAGCGGTGCGTATCGCCGCCGCCCGTTTGGTCAGGCCGGCATCGACGTCGTCATACACCTGGCGGCCCGTATGGGCGGTATTGGTGCCAACCGTGCCGCCCCGGCCGAGTTCTTCTACGAGAACTTGATGCTCGGCACACATCTTTTGCACGAAAGCTGGCAGGCGGGGATTCCAAAGTTTGTCGGAATCAGTACCGTCTGTGCCTATCCCAAATTTACACCGGTGCCCTTCCGCGAAGCGGACCTGTGGGATGGATATCCGGAAGAGACCAATGCGCCGTACGGGCTGGCCAAGAAGATGCTCCTCGTACAGAGCCAGGCCTACCGTCAGCAGTACGGCTACAACTCGGTCACCTTGCTGCTGGGCAATCTCTACGGCCCGCGCGACCAGTTCGATTTGGAGAACTCACACGTCATCCCCGCGCTGATCCGCAAATGCCTGGAGGCGAACGAGCAGAACGTCCGCACCATCATGGCCTGGGGTGATGGCTCACCCACGCGGGAGTTCCTCTATGTGGAAGACGCCGCTGAGGGGGTCATCCTGGCTGCCGAACGCTTCAACGAGAGCATTCCCGCCAACCTGGGGAGCAGCTTCGAGATCAGCATCAAAGACCTGGCCGAATTGATTGCGCGCCTGACCGAATTCAGAGGCCAGATCGTCTGGGACACCAGCAAGCCCAACGGCCAGCCCCGCCGCAAGCTCGACATCAGCCGCGCCCGTGACTGTTTCGGCTTTGTCTCGACCACCCCCTTCGACGTGGGTTTGCAGCGCACGATCGACTGGTACCGGCGCGAGTTGGGAGGCCATCCACGAATAGAGACACGAATACGCGAATAACCCCTGGTGGGGCGGCCGGCTGCGAAGCGCGACGTTGGCAGTGGCCGGCGCCCCGGAGTGCGGCGGGGTCGTGGCGCACAACGTTCGCCGCGCCGCGCAGGTGACTTTGCCGTGACCGGCACCTGGACCTCTTCAGCCACACCCCCGACCTGCTGACATTCACTACCAGACATGGTGCCGGTCACGTTGGCGAGCATGTGACCGGCACCGCCATC
>JAYRNS010000455.1:0-4004 GCA_041912075.1 Anaerolineae bacterium | reverse complement strand
CGCGCCCTGGCACGTCTGACCGCGCGCGATGTGACGGTGCTGCACCGTCTGCAGGCCATGGCAGGTGAAGTGCGCAGCAGCACGTTGAAGGCGGAGCTGGTGCGGGCCCATATTGTCGTCGACTCGCCAAACGGTGGCTCACCATCGCCCGCGCTGCGCAGTTCTTTCGAAGGGGCGATCGTCGCCCTCATGGAGCACGGTCTGGTGCTGACCCGTGAGCCGCCGGATACCGAATCGACCCTGATCGATCTGAAGCCGGGGACCTACCTGTGGATTGCTGACGAGGTCCGCCGCCTGCTGCCGCCGCTGCCCAAAGCCAAACCAGCGGAAATCCCCCTGCGCGTGATACGTGCCAGTTCTGCGCGCACGTTACAGCGCGACCTTTACCTCTATTGGAGTTATGTACGCGATACGCCACTGGCACTGACGCAAACACAGTGGCTGCGCAAACACGATCTGCGCAACGTCAATGGCGCTTTGTTGTTGCGCAGCGATTTGCGCGCCAGTGTCAGCGAACGCGACGCGCGCCGTCTCTTTTTTCTGCGACGGCTCCTGCAGTCACTCGACCTGTTGGCTGCACCACACGGCCAGCTGACCGCCGCTGAGCCCGGCCCGTTCCTGGGGCTCGATCCCCTCGAACGAGTCAAACGCAGTTTCGAGCTCTGGCAAAAGGGCCGCTTCTGGAACGAGATCTACGCGCTCAACGGTGTACGTCTGCACAGTGCCGACACACCGCTCAGTCTGGCACCCGTCGGGGTCGTTGCAGCGCGGGCGGCCGTCCTGCGGCATCTGGCTGAGCTCCCGGACGAAGGCTGGGTGCGTACCGAGACCCTGCTCAAACGACTGCGTAACCTCGACTACGAGTTTCTGATCCCCCGTCCGCGGCGCGTGCACGATGATGCGGTGTCACTCGCCTATCGTTTTCGGCTCAACCCCTACCTGCACAACGCTTACGGTTGGACCTTCGAAGACATGTACGGCGAAGAAGCGGGGTGGAATCGGGTGGAAACCGGGTTTGCGCTGAACGTGCTGCGCGAAGGGCTCTATTGGCTGGGTCTGGTCGATCTCGGTTACGATTCGGAGACGGCGGCGGGTGACTCGATCAGCGAGCCACCCCTGCGTATTGCGGCGTATCGTTTGACCGAGATGGGGCGTTGGCTGCTGCAAGGGGCATCACCACCCGAGGTGAGCACCGACACCGGGCGTGTCATCGTCCAACCCAATTTCGACGTCCTGGCCCTCGACCCGGTGTCGGATGTGGTGTTAGCGGCTCTCGATTTGTTTTGTGAACGCCTGAGTGCGGAACGGGCGGTTCACTACCGGTTGACACGCCAATCGATCTATCGCGGCAGCCAGCGCGGTTGGTCCGTGTCGCGCATCATCCAGTTCTTGACCAAAGCCTGCGGCACTCCCCTGCCGCAGAACGTCGTGCGTGACCTGGCCGAATGGGAAACCGGGCTTGACCGGATGGTGGTCCGCCAGCAGGTGGTCGTGCTGCAGGCCCGCTCGCCAGAGCTGCTGGACGATCTCCTGGCGGGGGAACGGTTGGCCAGCGCCGTCGCCAGCCGGCCAGATCCGGGACTGGTGATTTTCCGGCACGGGGTACACGCCGACGACGTGCAGCAGGTGCTGATCGAGCAAGGTCAGCTTCCCAACCGCACCCGTCACGACCGGTTCGTGGCGCGTCCGTGTCTGTTTATCGATGCGGCTGGCACCATCACGTTTCAGCAGCAGGTCCCCAGTATCTACATCTACGCTTATCTGGCACCGTTTGCCCAGCAGCGCGCTGACGGCCAATGGCAGCTCACCGGCGCCTCGGTTCACAATGCCGTTGCGAATGGCTGGAATGCCACCTCGATCCTGGAAGCGCTCCAGGCCGTGCACATGGGTGCGCTGCCGCCGTCGGTCGACACACTGGTGAAGGTTTGGGCGCACCACTTCGGCAGCGCACGCATGCAAACCGTGACCTTGCTCCAGTTCGACTCACAAGAAATCCTTGATGAGCTGCTGCTCGACCCCCAGCTGGCACCGTACCTGGTTCGTTTCGGACCACCTGATGCGCTGCGCACGCTGGCCGCCGTTGATCCCACCCACGCCGCGCACGTGCGCGACCTGCTGCTCGCACGTGGCATCACAATTGCCGACCACCTCCTGCGCTGAGGGCCGGTGACCCCCGCGTCGTGCGTCCATCGATCTGCAACCCTGAGTGTTTTTCCACGTATACATCATCACGATACGATGTCAATCAGGTCAAAAAGGGAGAGCTGAAAATGGGTTGTGGACGTGCGTTATTATGCATCATCTTCCCGCCCCTGGCGGTCCTGGATCGGGGTTGTGGGACGGTTTTGCTGGTCACGTTGTTGACGCTGGTGGGTTGGGTGCCCGGTGTCATTGGCGCCTTGCTGGTCAACGCGGCCGCCACCAGCGCGCGCGAGGGATGATGGCTGCCAGCCAGTTTGACAGGGATCAGACCGTGTGCTAAGATCACCTCAAATCGATTATGGTGAATATAATGGAAGTTCAGAATGCGGCGTCGCTGACGGCCTTTGGCAAAGTCATCGGCGACGAGACACGACAACACATCATGAATCTGTTGTGCTGCAACGAGCTGTGTGTCGGCGAAATCGTCGAAGCGATGGCACGTGAGGGGCATGAGATCAGCCAGCCCACCGTTTCGCATCACCTGAGCGCCCTGCGCCAGGCCAACCTGGTCGCGGTTCGGCCGGCCGGGCGACAGACCTACTACACTCTGAACCAGGACCAGGTGGCGATGTGCTGCGGTGTGCTGCTGCAGCAGTTTGCGCCCGAACAGGACGTGCTGCCGCTGACGCCGCGCCCCATCAGCAACGGTTGAATAGTTCCCCATCGCGGTCATACCGACTTACGATGGGGAATTTTGCAGGCAAATACATCGACATATATCGATCAAAGGAGACGCATCGTCATGGAAAACACCCAAACAACCGCCGAAGCGGACATCGTGCACGCCCACGTGCGCAGCCACTATGGTGATCGTGCACGCACGGTCTTGTCAGCCCCAGCCGGCGGCGCGACGCCGGTATCCTGCTGTGGCGACGGATCGGGCTGTTGTGGATCACCCAACGCCGTCACCATCGATCTGCTCGACAGCACCCTTGCGCCGCCGTCCACCGTCACTGCTGGCACCGCCAGCCTCCTGTACACGCCTGAGGAGACTGCCGGCTTGCCCGACACGGTCACCGCCATCGCCCTGGGCTGTGGCAACCCCACGGCCATCGCCAGCTTGCAGGCCGGACAGACCGTGCTCGACCTGGGCAGCGGGGGCGGGATCGACTGTTTCCTGGCCGCACGCCGCGTCGGCTCAGCCGGCCGGGTCATCGGGTTGGACATGACGACCGACATGATCCGCCTGGCGCGGCGTAACGCGCAGAAACTGGGTTTGACCAACGTGGAGTTTCAATGGGGTGAAATCGAGGAGATTCCCCTGGCAGGCGAGACCGTCGATGTGATCCTGTCGAACTGTGTCATCAACCTGTCACCCGACAAGCCGCAGGTGTTCCGCGAGGCCTACCGTGTGCTGCGTCCGGGCGGCACGCTGGCCGTGTCGGACATGGTGTTCGAGGTCGAGATCCCTGATGACCTGCGCACCAACCTCGATTCGTGGGCTGGCTGCGTGGCGGGTGCCTGGCTCGAGGCCGATTATCTGGAGGCCATCGCCGCCGCCGGCTTTCATGACGTGGAAGTTGTCAGCCGCGACTATCTGCCGATCGAAGAGACGCTGAGCACCGAGGACATCGACACCCTCAGCGCCCACCTGCCGATCGAGATGCAGGACCTGCCGTTGGAACGATTGATGGCCAGCATCAAAGTACGCGCGGTAAAGTAACAGGGACCACTTGACACCCTCGCTTCCTCATGTTACCATGTCCACACACTACACACCGGAGTACACACTGTGCATCGGATCAACTTCACTTGTGATGAAGCGACGCTGCGGCTGCTCGAGCGTTTGTCTGACACGTATT
>JAYRNS010000454.1:0-4792 GCA_041912075.1 Anaerolineae bacterium | reverse complement strand
CCCGGTTGTGATCCGCAGTGGTCCACTGGAAGGCCTGGCGGGGATCTTCGATCGACCGACGACCGGCACGCAGCGTGTACGTATTCTGCTCAACTTCCTTGGACAAACGCGCCCGGTTGACGTCGCGTTGGCAGACCTGGCACCGGTACAGGCCGGCAAGAACGAAGGGTCCAGCGCGGCTGAGACTAGCCAGGTGGGTGCACCCAGCTCGCGTCGCCGCAGCACACGCGGCAAAGGACGCCGCATTCACTATCAAGATTGACGCAGAAGGAGCGGGCACATTGCGTGCACTTATTACCGGTGGCGCCGGGTTCATTGGCAGCCATCTTGCCGAAACCCTGTTGGCCCAGGGACACCCTGTCACCATCATCGATAACCTCTCCACGGGACGCTTCGCCAACATCGAACACCTGGTGGGCCAACCTGGTTTTCACTTTGCCATCGACAGTATCACCAACGAGATCGTGCTCGACCGGCTGGCCAGTGAATGCGATACGATTTTTCACCTGGCGGCGGCGGTGGGGGTCGAACTGATCGTACGCCAGCCGGTACACACCATCGAAACCAACGTCATGGGCACTGAAGCTGTGCTGCGGGCGGCGCGGCGCTACCGGGCGCACGTGCTCGTGGCCTCGACATCAGAAGTGTACGGCAAGGGCAGTCGTGTACCATTCAGCGAAGATGACGACGTCTTGATTGGCCCGACCTCGCGCAACCGTTGGGCTTACGCAGCCAGCAAGATGGTGGACGAATTCCTGGCCCTGGCATACCACCACGAACTCGGCCTCCCCGTGACCATCCTGCGCTATTTCAACACCGTTGGCCCGCGTCAGACCGGTCAGTACGGCATGGTCGTGCCGCGCCTGGTGGGACAGGCGCTGCGTGGTGAACCACTGACCGTCTTTGGCGACGGCCGGCAGAGCCGCTGCTTTTGTGATGTGCAGGACGTGGTGCGCGCGACGATCCGGCTGGCGCAGCACCCGCAGGCCGTGGGCCAGGTCTTCAACATCGGCACCACGCGCGAGATCGCCATCCTTGACCTGGCCCGGCTGGTCGTGTCGGTCCTGACACCCAACGATGACCAGGAGCGGATTCATTTGATCCCCTATGCCGAAGCCTACGCCCCTGGTTTCGAGGACATGCAGCGGCGCGTACCCGATACGACGAAGGTTCAGCGCCTGGTGGGCTGGTCGCCCGAAATTCCATTGGAAGAGACGATTCGGCGCGTGGCCGCGGTACTGCCGGGGGCCACAGCGCCGCGGTGAACGGCGACTGGAAGTCACGGCTACGCAAACGAAGCCCGGCCTGGCCGGGCTGAATTACTGCACTATGCCCCGCAGGGGGCATTTGTCCGGGTAGCCGCGGCTTGCAGCCGCCATCCGGTTCAGGGCTGGCACACGTCAATCGCCGGCAGCGGCACCGGCGCCGGTTCGTGTGTGGTATCCAGCGCATAGACACGCGTTCCGCCCTGTTCGTAAAGCAGTGTCAGCTGCGGCGCCAGTGCGGCCAGCAGTGTATCCAGATACGCACCAACGGCCGGCCCCTGCGGATAATAGAACTGGCTGGCGTCCGGCAGCACGAGCAGGTGCGTGATCCCCAGTGTTCGCAGCCGGTCGACAAAACTGGCCGCATTACGCAGCTCGCCAAAATCGAGCAAACCCTGAAATGCCGGATCGACCGGCACCTGGTCACGGTCCAGGTAGAGCCCACGCAGCGACCAGTTGAGCACGCGGCTGTCCGCTGGCAGGTTGTCACTGGCCCAGCGCATGGCCGCATATTCGGGCAGACCGTGCGCCAGCATGTCGCCGGCTGGTTGCCGGCCCAACACGACCGCCGCCGCATCCAGGCGCACCCACGCCGCATTGGCCAGGCACAGGGCCAATGCCAGACCCAACAACCCCACCAGGAGGCCACGCGGCCCGCGCGGTGCCCTGGCCAACAGAGCCACGGTGCCGGCCGCCACGACCATCGCACCTGGAATCTGTGCTGTGGCAAAAAAGCGCGGCATGGGAAACAGCACGGCCTGCAGCAGGGTGAGCCCCAGTCCGATTCCCGCCAGGACCAAGAGCGCGCGCGCCGGCCCGCGCACGTAGCGCACGAGCAGCAGCACCACCACCACCGGCCAGCCCAGGCTCAGCCACGGCCCGGCCGCATAATCAGCCACCAGACGCAGAACGACCAGCAGGTCGGGCACGCTGCGCACCTGGCCGACGCCCACGTAGGCAAAGTGCGCCGTGTGCAAGGCATTGGTACACGCATTCCAGGCCGTTTCCTGAAACCAGCGGAAGGCAAAAGGAAACAGCGGATCACCGCCCAGCACCCAGGCGCGTACCAGCCAGGGCACGCTGGGCGCGGCGGCCAGCAGCAGCACGAACGCCAACGTACGACCGCGGCCAGGCGGCGGCCGCCGCCACAGCACAATCGCAGTCAACAAAACGAAGGACACCAGGTAGGGCCAGCCCAGGAGTTTGGTGCCGGCCGCCAGACCCACACTCAACGCGCCGACCCACAACCAGGCGCGGACACCCGTGGTGAACCACGCGTACCACGCCATGCCAGCCACGAACACAAAAAAGGCCAGGGGCAGGTCCACGTAGGCACTCGGAGCATAGGTGCTGACGTCTGGCGCCGACAAAAAGAGCAGGGTCGCCAGCAGTGCGGCCGCCGGCCCCACCAGACGACGTGTAGCCGCGTACAGCCCCAGCAGAATACCACCCACCAGGCTGAGCCCAATCAACTGTGCCAGTGGCTGACCGCCCACGGCCAACCCCCACAGGTTGATCAGCTCGACGTTGGCCGGCCACAACGTGCGGTAGTGCGCAGGGAAATAGGCCAGCGCGCCGGCTTGGAGGTATAACTTCGGTAGATAGAGGTGGTACCAGGTTGCATCGAAGGCAGTGGCCGGTGCCAGGGCGCCCAACAAGACCAGGCCAACGAAAGGCAGGTGAGCCAGGCTCAACAGCCGGCGCGTGCTCCCGGCCGGCAGTGTGGGGCGCCATCGACGAACGTCCTGCCACCAGGCCAGGGCCTGACGCCAGGACACCACCGCCAACAGCAAAAGCACCGTCACCAGCGCCGGGGGAGACAGAAGACCCAAAAGACCCAGCGCGAGGGCCGCCAGCACCAGCCATCCCCACCCCAGCGCCAGGCTGTAGAACAACTGCTCCGCCAGCGTTGCCCCGGTCAGGCGCAGACGCTGCAGCGTCCAGCGGCCGATGCTGGCGGTGATGACCGTCACCATAGCAAAAAGCAGCAGGCTCCAACCCGTTTCCCGCGGCCGCAGTAGCGCCAGCCCAACGGCCGTAACGGCCGACACCAGCACGACCAGCCGGTCGAACCGGCTCGTGCGCCACACCAGCCAGCCCAGCAGCAGACCCACACCCAACAGACCTGCCAACAGACCCAGGCGCAGGGGTGTGAGCTGTGGGACGCTTTGCAGCCATGCCAGGTAACCCGGTCCCAGGTAGGGTCCCGGACGCTGCACCGCCTGCCAGCCACGCCACAAGAACCAGGTCAGGCCAGCCGCGTACCAAATGGCACTGGCGATGGCGATGACCAGGTTGTGGCGTTTGGACTGATTATGGGTCCCCGTGGTGGGTGTTAGGGGACTCAAGGACGTGGTTGTAGAGACACGCAACGGGTCTGGTACTCCCTGCTGATTGACGACACAAAAAGACCGGTGATGGAAGCCCACCACCGGTCTCGTTACGTGGCCAGTCAACGAAACTTCAGAACTGAAGCCACATGTTCACCGGCGTGCCTGGCCTTCCTTCTATGACCTGGACAACCAAATTGTCACGCAGGACTGTCACGCGCAGTGGAAACGTGCCAACAGGGCGAGCTGTGACGAAAAATCTTGGGTTGGGTAGTACATCCGCAAACGACGGATGCAGGATCAGGTCCCCGTTGATGACCTCGGTCATTTCGGAGCCGCGTTGGCCCAGCATATTAACCACCACATGGGAACCGATATATTCGATGGGTGCTTCGACAATCACATTGAGCACCGTTTCATCAGGCAACACAATGACCGGGTCGGACGAGCACCATGACACATGAGCACTCGCAGGCGCTGTGACAGCCAGCAGCGCCGTCACAACCACTAATATAACATGTAACACAATACGCCTCTGCATGGACGACCTCCTGAGCGCTTACAGATCGGGGTAAGCCGACAGTCGGCCACAACGTCATTGTTGTGGCATCGACTGCATTATACAGAGGCGTCATGCGCGGGAGAAGTGCTCAAAGTCATGGTCGGGGTGTGCAATTGGACGAACGACAGCCCGGCTCGATCACTGACCAGGAAAGATCGGTGTACCGCGCCACCAGTTGGCCAGGTCCATGTACGACACCACCAACATGAGTGCAATCAGCGCCACCATACCGGCCAGGTGGACCAGCGCTTCGCGTTCGGGTGCAATCCGTTTGCCGCGCCGCACAGCTTCCAGACCGACGAACATGAGACGCCCGCCGTCCAGTGCCGGCAGCGGCAGGAGGTTGATGATAAAGAAGTTGAGGCTGAGAAACGCCGTCAGCTCGATCAGCGGGATCAAACCCTGGCGTGCCAGTTCCCCGGTGATGCGGGCAATCCCGACAGGACCCGCAATCCCGCCGGCCGGCGCCGGCCCAGACCCTGGGATGAGTGCACTCTGCACGAGCTGAATCAAGCCGGTCACCATGGCGGTCAGGACTTCGCCAGTGTGGCGCACACCCATGACGAATGCCTGCGCCAGATTATCCGCCGTCACAAAGGCGCGCTGGATCGCAATCCCGGTCGGCCCTTGACCTT
>JAYRNS010000453.1:0-4564 GCA_041912075.1 Anaerolineae bacterium | reverse complement strand
GGCGTCCTGGCCCTCACGGGTTGGTGGTGGCCGGGCATCATGGTGGTGTTGGGCATTGCTGTTGGTGCTGGACTGGTCTTTCGCGGCCGTTACCTGCAAGGTGCGGTGGTAGCTGCGATCCTGTTTGCCATCCCGCTGCTGGTAGCAGCCCCGATTCCCTGGCAGATCTTTGGCCCTATGATCCTGATCGGGATTGGGGCGGTGCTGCTCATCAAGGCATTTTACCTCCGCGATGAGTGAACTCATGCCGAACGATCCATCCGTGCGCAAAAACGTCGGACTGCTGCTGCTCGCCATCCTGCTGGGTGTCGGTGGATTGGTGGCCTCTGCCATCAGCAAACTCACGGCGGGTTTGGGCGAGTAATGAATCAGGGATCGATACCAAAGCCAGTAACTGGAGATGTAACATGGGTAAAATTGTGACGTTGTTGGTACTACTGCTCGTCGGCCTGGGTGTCTGTGGATTGATCCTGGCCTTCCTGCTCGTCCCCTGGATGAACCGCTGGGGTGCCAGCGAAGAGGAGCTGGCGGCCACCTATCCGGGCGATGAGCTCGTCCCCACGCCGGCGCGGTTCATCAACCGCGCCATCACCATCCAGGCGACGCCGGAACAGATCTACCCCTGGCTCGTCCAGCTGGGGGCAGACAAAGGCGGTCTCTACAGCCACACCTGGCTCGAGGCACTCATCCGCTGCCCGATGGTCAACGCCGACCGTATCTACCCGGAATGGCAGAATCTGCAGGTCGGCGACCAGGTCAAGATGTGCCCCAAGGACCCGGCCCCGCCACCGTACATCGTGGCTCAGCTGCACCCCAACCAGGCGATCGTGTTAGGGCATCAAGACAACGGCGAATGGGTCGATTTGTGGCAGTTCATTCTTGACCCGCAGGACGATGGCAGCACCCGGCTCATCCTGCGCACGCGTACGATGATGACGGGCGGGTTCTGGGATGCCATCCAGCCCGGGGTATTTCTCATGGAACACGGGATGCTGCGTGGCGTCAAAGTGCGGGCGGAAATGGTTTCGCAGAAGGCTGCCTGAGGTGCTCACGCAACGGCGCAACGTTTGCGAATCACAGTTAGTCTCATCAGGATTAGTCTAATCAGACGCGATGGCAGCAACCGAGGTGCCCCATGAAACTGACGCGCCGCAGATACCGGTCCGAGGACGACTACTGGGCGATCCGCGCCTTCCTGCGCGAGGTCTATCTGCTGCACGACCGCCGCGCGGTGAGCTGGCCGGTCTACCGTTGGGACGACTGGCGCTGGCACATCAACCCCAACCGGCTGCACCTGAGTCTGGAGGCAGCGGTGTTCCTGTGGGAGACCGCCGATGGCCGGCTGGCGGCCGTGCTGCATCCCGATGGTCCCGACGGCGCCTGTTTGCAGGTCCATCCGGCTCTGCGCTCGACCGAGCTGGAGGTAGAAATGATCGCCACCGCCGAGACGCAGTTCGCCACCGTGCAGCCGGATGGCAGCCAGCGCCTGGTGCTTTGGGCCCACGAATGCGACAGCCAGCGGCACGATTTACTAACACGCCGCGGCTATACGCGCGGCCCGCGGGCAGAAGGCCAGCGCCGCCGCACCTTGACCTCCCCCTTGCCGCAGGCTCCACTGGCTCCAGGCTACACCGTACGCGCCCTGGGTGATGAAACTGAGCTGCCCGCGCGCAGCCAGCTTGCCTGGCGCGTCATTCATCCCAACGAGCCGTACCGGGGGTGGGAATGGTACCGCGATGTGCAGCGTGCTCCCCTTTACCGCCGCGACCTCGACCTGGTGGCGGTTGCGCCCGACGGCGAGTTGGCCGCGTTTGCCACCGTCTGGTTCGATGACGTCACCCGCAGCGCGGCATTCCAGCCGGTGGGTGTCCATCCCCACCACCAGCTTCATGGGCTGGGCAGCGCCATCATCGCCGATGGGCTGCGGCGTGCCGCCTATCTGGGTGCGACCCTGGCAACGGCAGTGGTTGACTGCGAGGTGGCGGACGCCGGGTACCTGGCGGCCGGTTTTGTCGATTGCGAGCGCAGCGAGCCCTGGATCAAACAGGAGACCTGATGGCCAGTCGCCAGATTAGGCAATGCGCGCTGTCTTTGTTAGAATAGCGGCGCACCTGGTTGCCTATGACGAACGCAGACAACGCATCGACCATTGCCCACACGCTTCAGGACCTGGCAGCTGCCGTCCAGCGCATGCAGGCCGGCGACCTTGAGACGCGCCTGCCACTGCTGGGCGACACACCCGAACTCGACGCGCTGGCGCAGACGCTCAACGACCTGGCCGGCACCTTGCAGCAGCATGAGGCTGAGCGCCGGGAGGTGGAGGACCTCTTTCGTGCGGCCTTCGAAAGCTCGGCCATTGGCATGGGGCTGCTTACGCTGGAGGGGCAGATCATGGCCGTCAACGCCGCGGTCTGCGCGATGTCGGGCTTCAGCGAAGAAGAACTCTTGCAGCGCAACGACAGTCAGAACGTCTACCCGCCCGATACCGGCGTGGGTATGGATCGTTTTGCCGAGATGCTGGCCGGCAAACGCGGTTATTACAGCGTGGAGCGGCGCTACGTGCGCAAAAACGGCGAGGTCTTTTGGACACGCCTGACACTGTCCCTGGTGCGCGATGCGTCTGGCCAGCCATCCTACCTGGTTGGCATGGTCGAAGACATCGACGAGCAGAAACGCAACAGCGCCGCCCTGGCGGAGTCCGAGGCGCGCTTCCAGGCCGTTTTCGACAATACGGCGGTCGGTATGGCGCTCATGACCCTCGACCGCCACATCGTGCAAATCAACCCCACCGTGACGCGCATCACCGGCTACAGCCCGGAGGAGATTTTCGCCATCAATCCTTCGGACATGGTCATCGAAGAAGACCGCTACATCGATCGTGAGCTGTTTGGTGAGCTCGTCGCCGGCCGCCGCGACCAGTACCTGGTCGAAAAGCGTTACATCCGCAAGGACGGCAGCCTGTTCTGGGGGCGTGTCAATTTCGCCCTGGTGCGCGATCGGGCCGGCCAACCGCTTTACATCGTCGGCATCATCGAGGACATCACCGAAGAGAAAGCTGCGGCGGGGCGGCTGGTCGCGCAGGAAAACGAACACCGCCGTTTGTTGGAGCAGCGCATCGCCGAGCGCACCGCCGAGCTGAACGCGGCCAACGAGCGTCTGCGTGAAAAGGCCGCCCAGGATGCGGTACTCGCCGAGCGCACCCGCCTGGCCCGCGAGCTGCACGATGCCGTGACACAAACCCTGTTTTCGACCTCGCTGATCGCGGAGGTCATCCCGGACCTCTGGGAGATAAACCAGCCAGAGGCCCGCTACCGCCTGGAGGAGCTGCGCCAGCTCACACGCGGTGCGCTGGCCGAGATGCGTACCCTACTGGTGGAGCTGCGGCCCAACGCGCTGATCGAGATCCCCCTGCCGGTACTGCTGCGCCAGCTGGCCGAGGCCATGACCGGCCGGGCCCGCATCCCGGTCCACCTCAACGCTGGCAGCGGTGGCCCGGACCGGCGCCTGCCGCCGGACGTGCAGGTCGGGCTGTACCGCATCGCCCAGGAGGCGCTCAACAACGTCGCCAAACACGCCAACGCCACCCAGGCCATCGTGACGCTGCGGCAGGCCGACTCCGTGCGCCTGACCGTGGCCGATGACGGCGCCGGTTTCGACCCCAACGCCGTCGGCGCCGACCACCTCGGTCTGCGCATCATGCGCGAACGCGCCGACGCCATCGGTGCCCGTTTTAGCCTGTACAGCGAGCCGGGGGAAGGGACGCAGGTGTCGGTGGTGTGGGGGTGAGGCGTGAGGACGTGAGGGCGTGAGGGCGTGAGGCGTGAGGATGTGAACGTGATTCGTTTATTCGTGTCAGCATTCGTTGATGGCATTCGCAGCCGTCCCCCCACCACCAGGAGGTAACTCGATGACTAATCCCATCCGTGTCATGCTCGTCGACGACCATGCGGTGGTGCGTTCCGGGTTGACGGCATTTCTCAGCGCCCACGCCGACCTGGAGCTGGTAGGGGAGGCCGAAAACGGGCAGCAGGCCGTGATGCGTGCCGGCCTCGTGCAGCCCGACGTCATTCTGATGGATCTGATCATGCCGGTCATGGACGGCGTCGCCGCCACGCAGGCCATCAAACGGCAGTACCCACGCATCCAGATCGTCGTCCTCACCAGTTTCCAGGAGGACGAGCTGGTCCAGAATGCCCTGCGTGCCGGCGCCGTGGGCTACCTGATGAAAAACGTCACCGCCCGCGAGCTGGTTGCCGCCATCCGTGCCGCCCACGACGGCAAGATGACCCTCTCTTCGGAAGCGGCGCAGGCCCTGGTGCGCGCCAACCAGCAGGCGCAGGAAACCGAGGCCCTCACCGAGCGCGAACGCGAGGTGCTAAGGCTGATGGTGGAAGGGCTCAACAACGCCGAAATCGCCGAACGCCTCGTCGTGAGCCTCTCCACCGTCAAATATCACATCAGCAACATCCTCGTCAAACTCGCGGTAGACAACCGCGTCGCCGCCTTAACCCTGGCCATGCAGCGCAAACTCGTCTAAAATCCAAAATCAAAAATCGAGAATCGC
>JAYRNS010000452.1:0-1982 GCA_041912075.1 Anaerolineae bacterium | reverse complement strand
GGGTGGGTGTTGGGGGACAGGGTTTAGGGGTTGGGTGTTGGGGGCCAGGGTTTAGGTGCCGGGGTTTAGGTGCCGGGGTTTAGGGGTTGGGGGTTAGGGGCCAGGGGTTGGGGTGTTGTGGGAGCGCCGCCATCGATAAGCCGTAGGTCACAGCTCCTGCTGTGACGACATACTCGACGATACCGCATCCGCTTGTCCGCTGACGCCGCCTTCGCACCGCCACATCCGATGGTGTGACAGCCGACGTGGGTCACAGCTCCTGCTGTGACGACACACTCGACGAGACCGCATCCTTGCACGCAACAGGCAGGTACGATGTTAGCACTCAACAACATCGAAGTCATCTACAGCGACGTGATCCTGGTGCTCAAAGGGATGTCGATGCAGGTCACGGAAGGGCAAATCGTGGCTTTGCTCGGCTCCAACGGTGCCGGCAAGACGACGACGCTGAAGGCAATCTCCGGTTTGCTCAAGCCAGAGGATGGCGCGGTGACCGATGGCAGCATCGAGTTCCTGGGCGAGCGTATCGACACGCGTGACGCGGCGGATATCGTACGTCGCGGTATCTTCCAGGTCATGGAAGGACGGCGCGTGTTTCCCCACCTGACCGTCGAAGAAAACCTGGTCGCCGGCGCGACCACGCGGCGCGACCGGCGCCAGGTCATGCCCGACATCGAGGCGGTGTATACGTACTTCCCACGGCTGCGCGAGCGCCAGCACAAGACGTCGGGTTACCTCTCGGGCGGTGAACAGCAGATGCTGGCGATCGGCCGCGCCCTGATGGCCAGACCGCGGCTGATGCTGTTGGATGAGCCGAGCTTGGGGCTGGCTCCACTGCTGGTGGAAGAGATCTTCGACATCATCCGGCGCATCAACCGCGAGCAGCAGACGACGATTCTGCTGGTCGAGCAAAACGCCCGGCTGGCGCTGGGGGTGGCCGACCACGCCTACATTATGGAGAATGGGCGCATCGTGCTCGAAGGTGCACCGGCCGCCCTGCAGGACAACGCCGACGTGCGCGAGTTCTACCTGGGCTTGTCCGACGTTGGCCAGCGCAGGAGTTACCGTGACGTCAAACACTACAAACGACGCAAGCGCTGGTTGAGTTAGGAAATATGACATACTACGACCCAAACCTGGAGTGCCTGTCCCCCCCAGCACAGACGCAGTTTCAGATGGCACGGCTGCGGGCGACGCTGCAGCATGCCTATGTGCATGCGCCAGCCGTACGCCGCCTGCTGGACGCGGCCGGCGTCGTGCCGGAGAAGGTACGGGACGTGGCCGACCTGGCGGGGGTGGCCATCACCCGCAAAGACGACCTGATCGACCTGCAGGCCAAGGACCCGCCGTTTGGTGGTTTTGCCGGTGTGCCGCCGGCCAGCCTGCGCCGCCTGTACCGCTCACCGGGCCCGCTGTACGACCCGGAGGGCGACAAACCGGACTACTGGCGCTGGGCGCAGGCCTTGTGGGCAGCCGGCTTCCGGCGTGACGACATCGCGCTCAACCCGGTGGCCTATCACCTGACACCCCTGGGTTTTATGTTCGACAGCGCCCTGCGTGTCCTGGGCTGCGCTATCGTGCCCACCGGACCGGGGAATACCGAGGTGCAGGTGGCGTTCTTGCGCGATTTCCCGGTGACAGCCTACGTCGGTCTGCCCAGTTATCTGCTCACGATTTTACATAAAGCTGAGGAGATGGGGCTGGACCCGCGCCGGCTGGCACTGAACAAGGCCTTCGTGGCTGCCGAGCCTTTCCCACCGTCGCTGCGCCAGGCGCTCGCCGATTTTGGGGTGATCGCCCGCCAGGGGTACGGCACGGCCGACGCCGGCAACCTGGGGTACGAGTGTGAACACGGTGATGGCATGCACGTCCCGCTCGAAGTCATCGTCGAGTTCGTGGACATCAACAGCGGTCGGGGTGTGGCGGCGGGTGAGGCCGGTGAAGTGGTGGTGACGCTTCTGGAAGAAACCTATCCCTTGCTG
>JAYRNS010000451.1:0-3014 GCA_041912075.1 Anaerolineae bacterium | reverse complement strand
CTCGCTCGCCGTCACCAGGACTGCACCGGCGCCATCACCAAACAGTACGCAGGTGTTGCGGTCGCTCCAATCGACGATGCGTGACAACGTTTCACTGCCAAGGACAAGCACCGTCTCGGCAGCACCGGTCGTGATCATACTGTTGGCCAGGGTGAGTGCGTAGACGAAGCCAGAACACGCGGCACTGAGGTCGAACGCACCGGCGCGGCGCGCCCCCAGCGCATCCTGGACCAGGCAGGCCGTGGCAGGAAACAGGTGTTCTGGGGAAGTGGTAGCGCAGATGATCAAATCGACGTCACTGGCGTCGACGTTCGCCCGATAGAGGGCGGCCGAAGCGGCCCGTGTCGCCAGTGTCGCTGTGGTTTCTTTCGGGCTTTGCACGATACGGCGTTCACGAATACCGGTACGTGACACAATCCACTCGTCATTGGTGTCGACAATCTCTTCCAGGTCTTTGTTAGTGAGCACTCGATCGGGCACGTGCGAACCCCAGCCCACGATCTGTGCGTAACGTGTCATGCTGAAGTCTCCTGCCGGGTATGGCTGACGTGCCCGTTACGCCAACTGCGAAGGACGATACTCGCATTGTGCCCGCCAAAGCCGAACGAATTCGACAGTGCCGTATTGACCACCATCCGACGGGCCTGGTTGGGCGTATAGTTGAGATCGCAGTCCGGGTCGGGTGTCTCGTAGTTGATCGTTGGGGGAATGATGCCTTGTTCCATCGTTTTGAGGCAGGCAATGATTTCGAACGTACCGGCACCGCCCAGCATGTGGGCCGACATTGATTTGGTGGAGCTGATGGCGATGTTGTACGCGTGCTCGCCCAGGACCGTTTTGATGGCGAGGGTTTCACCTTTGTCGTTCAGGCGTGTGCTGGTGCCGTGGGCATTGATGTAATCGATTTCTTCGACACGGATACCGGCCCGGCGCAGGGCGGTACGCATGGCCACGACCGCGCCGCGACCGTCTTCGGCCGGGGCTGCCATGTGGTAGGCATCAGCACTGGCGCCATAGCCCAGGTATTCGCCATAAATACGAGCCCCACGCGCCAGGGCATGTTCCAGGGTTTCGAGGATGACGATGGCGGCACCTTCCCCCATCACAAAGCCGTCGCGGTCGGCATCGAAGGGACGGCATGCGCGGTGTGGTTCGTCGTTGCGCGTCGATAGCGCGCCCATGGCCTCGAAGCCGCCCACGCACAATGGATGCATGGCCGCTTCGGCGCCGCCGGCCACCATGACATCGGCGTCACCGCGGCGGATGATTTCGGCCGCTTCGCCCACGGCGGTCGTACCGGTGGCGCAAGCGGAGATCGTTGCCAGACAGGGTCCGCGCGCGCCGAGTTGAATAGCGATGTGGCCGCCGGCGCTGTCGACCAGCATGGCCGGTATAAAGAACGGGCTGATGCGGCGCAGCCCGCGCGTTTGCATCACTTCGTGCTGATTCAGGATGGTCTGGATGCCGCCAACGGCCGACGCGATGTAGATGCCGATGCGGTCGGGGTCTTCGTGGGTGGTATCGAGGCCGGCATCGGCCAAAGCTTCCTGAGTGGCTGCCCACGCATAATGCGTATAAAGATCAAGCCGGCGTGCTTCACGCGAGTCCATATACTTGATGGCTTCGAACCCTTTGACTTCACCGGCGATCTGGGTCTTGAACTGTGACGCGTCGAAAGACTGAATGCGATCGACACCGCTCCGCCCCGCCACCAACGCATCCCACGACGTAGGTACATCCAGGCCGAGGGGAGAAATGGTACCCAGACCGGTAAATACGACTCGCGTCATGAAAAGATTCCTCCTATTTCTCACGACAGACGCCGCCGCGTGGTACTACGGCCTGGACCAGCCGTGCATGCCCCACACTGGGCGGCGTCTTTGAGGGACGATCAAAATCAACTTATTATAACACAGAGAAGGCGCAACGGTTGCGCCGAATTATACGCCAGTTGCACACAAAATCCAGCGCAACGGTTGCGCCGAATTATACGCCAGTTGCACACAAAATCCAGCGCAACGGTTGCGCCGAATTATACGCCGTTCACACACAAAATCCAGCGCAACGGTTGCCAGACCACGCCTTCCTCGATCAGCCCAATGGCATCCCGTGTAACCATCTGCCTGGCTCGCGCGTCTAAAGGCTCGTAACAGAATGACTTCCTGTAAAATGGCCGGAATTCGCCGTAAATCACGGCGAGTTCTTCTTTGACAGGCCCTAATCAACGGTTTGACAAATATGCGCGGAATGACGGAGGAACATCCTGTGGTTTTCGATACACCTATTCACGCCAATGACCAATCGATCGATCGTGTGCTGCGGGCGGGGCTGCCGGTGGCGCTGGTATTCGTGGCGCCAAACTGCCCGCCGTGTGCGACCATAGACCCGGCGGTGAAAGCACTGGCCAAGTCCTACGCAGGCGAGGCACTGGTGGTGAAAATCGATGCCAGCGAAAACCCGGTCACGGCGCAGCGTTTTGGCGCGGTCGCCGTGCCGTTCTTTGCGTTCATCAAAAATAGCCAGGTAACAGATCAGGTCACGGGAGCCGTAGAGGAGCAGGGATTACGTGCGCGGCTGGAATACCTGCTGGCGCGTGGGGCCCGGCCGGCAGCCGTCTCGGGGCCGAGCGTTGCGTTGGTGACACCGGTCCAACCCGCAGCGACATCGTCAACCGCGCCGGCCGGCAGCGGCCATCCGGTTGTCGTCACCGACGGCAACTTCGAGCAGGTGGTGCTGCGCAGCAGCCAGCCGGTTCTCGTGGATTTCTGGGCGGCGTGGTGCGGCCCCTGCCGCATGGTGGCGCCATCGGTGGAACAGCTGGCGCGTGAATTCGATGGACGCGCGGTCGTGGCGAAGTTAGACGTCGACGCCAACCCGCGTACCGCCGGTCGTTTCAACATCCGCGGTATCCCCAGCCTGTTGATCTTCCGCAATGGTCGGGTTGTCGTCCAAATCGTTGGTGCCCAACCGTTGCCTACCCTTCGCCAGCATTTGGTAGCAGCGATTTTTTAACG
>JAYRNS010000450.1:0-6026 GCA_041912075.1 Anaerolineae bacterium | reverse complement strand
CGTGAACTGATGCGTCTGGCGCACAGTCAGAACTGCCGCATCGGGTTCAGCGCCACGGTGTGTGGTGCCCTGCCCGTCGTCAACACCGGTCAGCGCGACCACATTGCCGTGCGCTACACCAAAATCGAAGGCATCTTCAACAGTACCAGTAACTACATCCTGACCGCCATGGAAGCCGGTGAATCCTTTGCCGGCGCGGTGCGCCAGGCACAGGAAGAAGGCGTGGCTGAGACCGACCCCACTTTGGATGTCGAAGGCTGGGATACGGCCAACAAACTGGTCATCCTGGCCAACAGCGTGCTGCAGTTCCCCTGCACCCTGCACGACGTCGAGGTGCGCGGCATTCGCGGCATCGGGCCGGAAGACCTGCGCCGTGCCCGGGCGCACGGTGAGGTGATCAAGCTGCTGGCAGTGGCCCTGCCGTTTGGTGACGCTTATCGCCTCAGTGTTCATCCGGCCCGTTTGCCGATTACCCACCCCCTGGCCAGTGTCAACGGCTGGGAGATGGGCGTTGTGTGGCACACCGACATCATGGGTGTGCAATTTGCCAAGGTCGACGAGCGGGGTGCCGTGCCAACGGCCGCGGCCATGCTGCGCGATCTGGTCAACCTGACCGTCTGAACCAACCATGCCCAAACGCACCGATATTCACTCGATCCTGATCCTCGGCGCAGGTCCCATCGTCATCGGCCAGGCCGCCGAATTCGACTACAGCGGTACCCAGGCGGTCAAAGCCCTCAAACGCGAAGGCTACCGCGTGATCCTGGTCAACTCCAACCCCGCTACCATCATGACCGACCCTGACCTGGCCGACGCAACGTACGTCGAGCCGTTGACGGTCGACGTCGTGGAGAAGATCATCGACCTGGAGCGGCCCGATGCCCTGCTGCCGACGGTAGGCGGCCAGACGGCGCTCAACCTGGGGGTGGCCCTGGCCGAACAGGGTATTCTGGCGAAGTACGGCGTGCAGCTGATCGGCGCCAGCCTGCAGGCCATGCGCATCGCCGAAGACCGCCTGCTGTTCAAAGAAGCGATGCTGGCGGCCGGCCTGGCGCTGCCACAGTCGGGTTTGGCGGCGACGGTAGACGAGGCACTGGCCATTACGCGCCAGATTGGCCGCTATCCCGTGCTGATTCGCCCCAGCTTCACCCTCGGCGGTTCCGGCGCGGCCACCGCGTTCGACGAAGACGACTTTGTCGAAAAGATCGAGTTCGGGCTGCGCGAGAGTCCGGTGCACACCTGTCTGGTCGAAGAGTCGGTCTTGGGCTGGAAGGAGTTCGAGCTGGAGGTGATGCGCGACCGCGCCAACAACTTCGTCGTCGTCTGCTCGATCGAAAACCTGGACCCGATGGGGGTGCACACCGGTGATTCGATCACCGTGGCGCCGGCGCAGACGCTGACCGACAAAGAGTACCAACGCCTGCGCGACCAGGCGCGCCTGGTGATGGAGACGGTCGGCGTCGAAACGGGTGGCAGCAACGTGCAGTTTGCCGTCGATCCGGCAACCGGGCAGGTGGTCGTCATCGAGATGAACCCGCGCGTCAGCCGCTCATCGGCGCTGGCCAGCAAAGCGACCGGCTTTCCGATTGCCAAGATCGCCGCCCTGCTGGCGGTGGGTTATACGCTGGACGAGATCAAAAACGACATCACGCGCGAAACCGTGGCCGCCTTCGAGCCCAGCATCGACTACGTCGTCGTCAAGCTGCCGCGCTGGGCGTTCGAGAAATTCCCCAACGTCGATTCGGTGCTTGGCCCACAGATGAAGTCGGTGGGCGAGGTCATGGCCATGGGGCGCACCTTCAAAGAGGCCTTGCTCAAAGGACTCCGCGCCCTGGAGTGGAAACCGGTCAGCACACTGCCCGTGGACTGGCAGGAGGGGCTGCGTGCACCAACGCGCGAGCGCATCTTCTACACGCTGGCCGCGCTGCGCCAGGGTATGCCAGCCGACGATGTCAGCCGCCTGAGCGGTTTCGACCCCTGGTTCGTCGCCCAGATGGCACAGCTCGTGGCCGTCGAACGCGAATTGGCGGTGCACTGCCTGGCGTCGCTTCCCGTCGACCTGCTGCGTCAGGCCAAACGTGCCGGCTTTGGCGATAGTCAAATCGCCGCCCTGCTGAGCGGTGGGCTGGGCAATGGCGTATTTCGCGGCGACCGTGCGCCTGTCACCGAGGCGGAAGTACGTGCGCAGCGTAAGGAAATGGGCATTCTCCCCACCTACCAGCGCGTCGACACCTGTGCGGCCGAGTTCGAGGCCTACACCCCATACCTCTACGGCACCTACGAAACCGCCGACGAAGCGCCACCCAATGACCGCCCCAAAGTGATCATTCTCGGTGGTGGGCCCAATCGTATCGGCCAGGGGATCGAGTTCGACTACTGCTGCTGTCATGCCGCGTTTGCCCTGGCGGACCTGGGTTACGAGACGGTGATGGTCAACTGCAACCCGGAGACGGTCAGCACCGACTACGACACCTCGGACCGTCTCTATTTCGAACCACTGGCGCTGGAAGACGTACTCAATATCGTCGAGCGCGAGCTGGCCATCTCACCAGCGGCGCGTGCTCAGTCGGGTGTAATCGTGCAGTTCGGCGGGCAGACGCCGCTCAACCTGGCGCACGGGCTGGCCGCGGCTGGCATTCCGATCCTGGGCACGTCACCGGACGCCATCGACCTGGCCGAAGACCGTGGCCGGTTTGGCGACCTGCTGGTGACGCTCGACATCCCGGTGCCGGCCAATGCCACCGCCTCGTCGGTGGCCGAGGCGCGCCGCGTGGCGCGCCAGATCGGTTATCCCGTCCTGGTGCGGCCGAGTTACGTATTGGGCGGGCGGGCCATGGCGATCGTGTACGACGACGAGACGCTGGCGCGTTTCGTGCAGGAGGCGGCGCGGGTCAGCGAAGGCCGGCCGGTGCTGATCGACCAGTACATCGAAGACGCCTTCGAGGTCGACGTCGATGCCGTGGCCGATGGCGAGCGCGTCGTCATCGGCGGGGTGATGCAGCACATCGAAGAGGCGGGCGTGCACAGCGGGGACAGTGCGTGTGTCCTGCCGCCGTACAAGATCAGCCAGTACCACCTCAGCATCATGCGCGAGTACACGGAGAAGCTGGGGCTGGCATTGGGCGTGCGCGGTCTGATGAACGTGCAGTACGCCATCAAGGACGACATCGTCTACGTGCTCGAGGTCAACCCGCGTGCCAGCCGGACGGTGCCGTTCGTGAGCAAAGCCACCGGCGTACCCCTGGCCAAGATCGCGGCCCAGGTGATGGCCGGCCGGACCCTGGCCGAGCTCGGGCTGGTCGAGGAGCCGCCGATCGATGGCTTTTTCGTCAAAGAAGCGGTGCTGCCCTTCAAAAAGTTCGTCGGTGTCGATACACTGCTGGGACCCGAAATGCGCTCCACCGGCGAGGTGATGGGGCACGCCAGCCGGTTTGGGCACGCCTTTGCCAAGGCGCAGATGGCCGCCGGCGACCGGCTGCCGCTGAGTGGCACGGCCTTCCTGTCGGTCAACGACTACGACAAAGGCAGCGTGCTCAAAATTGCGCGCGACCTGCACCGTATGGGGTTCGACCTGGTGGCCACGCGCGGCACGGCGGCCACGCTGGTGCGTGCCGGCCTGCCGTGCACGCCGGTGAACAAGGTCAAGGAAGGCTCACCCCACGTCGTCGACCTGATCAAAGCGGGCAAGATTCAGCTGATCGTCAACACCCCCCTGGGGCCGGCCGCCTTCGATGATGGCAAATCGATCCGCACCGAAGCCGTGCGTCACGGCGTGCCGCTGATGACCACCCTCAGTGCCGCCCAGGCCGCCGTCAGCGGCATCCGCGCCCTGCAGATGAAAGAGCTCAAAGTACGCAGCTTGCAGGACCATTACCGGCATCGAAAATGAACCCCCCGAAAATCATCGAAGTCAGCGACCTCACCAAAGTCTTCCGCATCAATCTCAAAGACCCCGGTGTCTCGGGTGCGTTGAAGGCGCTGGTGCGGCCGCGCACGACCAAAAAGGTCGCGGTCAACCAGATCAGTTTCAGCGTCGCGGCGGGTGAGATGGTCGGTTACATCGGCGTCAACGGTGCCGGCAAGTCGACTACGATCAAGATGCTGACCGGTATCCTGGCGCCGACCAGCGGCCGCGTCAACGTGCTGGGGCGCGATCCACACCGGCAGCGCGTGGCGAATGCGCGCGAGATCGGCGTCGTGTTTGGGCAGCGCACGCAGCTGTGGTGGGACCTGGCGTTGATCGAATCGCTCAACCTGATCGGCCGCATCTACAACGTGCCGCCGGCGGTGTACCAACAGCGGCTGGCCGAGTTCAGCGAGATGCTGGACCTGAAAGAACTGCTCAAAGTCCCCATCCGCAACATGTCGCTGGGCCAGAAGATGCGCTCCGAGCTGGCAGCGACGCTGATCCACGATCCGCAAATCGTGTATCTCGACGAACCGACGATCGGTCTCGATCTGATCGTCAAAGAACGGATTCGCGAGTTTATCAAGCAGCAGAACCGTGACCACGGCACCACCGTCATCCTGACCACCCACGACCTGGGGGACATCGAAGAGCTGTGCCAGCGTGTGATCATGATCGACGATGGCAAGCTGATCTACGATGGACCGCTGAGCACGATCCGCGAACGTTTTGGCAAGTACCGGACGATTACCTTCGATACCCGGCAGCTGGCAAACCCAATCCACCTGCCGGCCGGCGCTGAGGTGCAGGCCGCCGAGGAGCACAGGTTGGTGCTGCGTTTCGACCGTACTGCGACCACCGCCAGCCAGGTGGCCGCCGCGGTCATGGCCAGCGTCGAGGTGGTCGACTTTGCCCTGGCTGAGCCCGACCTGGCGTCGATCATCCGCCAGATCTACCGCGGAGCCCTGCATGAGGCCGATGGCGCACAACCCGCAGCGGAGGCGCCATCCTCATGACCCACCTCCGCACACGGATTCAGGCCTACTGGGCGTTTGCCGCCATGACACCCAAGATATTCATGGCCTACCGCATCTGGATCTGGATGGAGTTTTTCGTCCAGGTCATCACGATGACGATCTTCGTCTTCTTCTGGCGGGCGGTGTATGCCAGCAACCCGACGTTGGGTGGGCTGACGCTGGATCAGACCCTGAACTACGTGCTGCTGGCGCAGGTTTTTGCACCGCTGGCGCAGACGCGCCTGATCTATGACCTGGGGTACGGCATGCGTGAGGGTTTGATTGGGATCGAGCTGCTGCGACCGGTCGATTTTCAGGGCCGGTATTACGTTGCCAGCCTGGCCGAGCTGGTGGTAGCGCTGGTTCTGCGCATTCCCATGTTGGTCATTGCCGTGCTGGTGTTTGGTGTGACGCTGCCCAGCAATCCACTGGTGTGGGTGGCCTTCCTCGTGGCGCTGGTGCTGGGGCATGCCGTGATCTTTTTCTTCGACTGGATCCTGGGCTGCATGTCGTTCTACACCACCGAGGTGTGGGGCTGGGGTGTGCTGCGGTACGGGATTGGCCTGTTCTTCAGCGGCGCTTTGATTCCTCTGGCAATCATGCCGCCCACCCTGCAGGCGATCACCCTGGCGCTGCCGTTCGCCCAGGCGCTGTACGTGCCTGTATCAATTCTAAGCGGGATCACACCGCTGTCGCAGGTTCCGCAGGTCTGGCTGGAGCAGCTGCTGTGGATGGTTGGGTTGTTGGTGGCATCCCGCCTGGTCTTTCGTGTGGCCGTGCGGGCGGTGACGGTGCAGGGGGGCTGATGGTCCGGCGTTATCTGGGGCTCTACTGGCTGTTTCTCAAGCAGCGTCTGAAGATCCTGACCGAGTACCGGATCAACTTCCTGATCGGCGCCTCGTCGACGGTGGCCGAGCAGGCGGCCGGGCTGCTGACGGTGTGGGTGGTCATGCGCCAGGTGCCGACGCTGCAGGGCTGGAGCTACTACGAGGTCCTGCTGATCTACGGCCTAATCGTGCTGGCCAAGTCGATCAACCACATGTTTGCCGACAACCTGTGGACCGTCGGCCACGACTATATCCGCAGCGGCGGCTTCGACCGCT